>JAKLLJ010000113.1 GCA_023150215.1 Thauera sp.
ATCACTGCGCTGCCGGCAGCGCGCCCGAAGAAGGTGGTGCCGCGGCGCAGCGCCCGCTGTGCGGTGATCGTGCGCGACGGCGCGGTGCTTCTCGAACGTCGCCCGCCGAGCGGCATCTGGGGAGGCCTGCTGGCGCTGCCGGAGATCCCCACGGATACGGCGGACATTCCCGCCTGGGTAGCGCTGCGTTGCGGCCTCGCCACCGGCGCAGCACAAGCGCTGGCGCCGCTAACCCATGCATTCACCCATTTCGTGCTCGAACTGCAGCCCGTGCTGCTGCACGCAAGCACCGCGCAAGGCCTGGCCGACGACGGCGCCCTGAGCTGGCTGCCGCTGGCCGGTCGCACCGACGCCGCACTGCCGACACCGATACGGCGCATCCTCGACACCCTCGCCTCGCCCAGCCTGTTCGATGACGCCCTCGCACCGCCCGATAACGGCCTCGCACCGCAACGCCCCCTGTAGGAGCGGCGGCAACCGCGAACAGGGTCGTGCCGAAACCGGCATGGGCGACGAAGACGGGCGCCGTGTTCGCGCCTTCCGGCGCTCCTACAAACCGCCGCACGCGCTGTAGGAGCGGCGGCAGCCGCGAACGGAGATTGGCGCGGCGAAGGGCAGTGCCTCAAGTCTTCTTCGGCAACAGACCGTGCTCGCGCAGGAACTGGTGCAGGATCTCCAGCCGGCTCAGCGTGTCATCGAGTTCGAGCAGCTTTTGCTTTGCCAGCAGCGGAATCGGCAGCAATTCGACATAGCGCGCGCCGACCCACGCCGCATTGTCGAAAGCATGCGGTGGCGGCAGGCGATCGCCAAGTTCGTCGACGATCGAGCGCAGCAAGGGCAGCAGCTCGGACTGGGCGACGGGAACAGGCTCGGCGGGCGGCTCCTCCAGCCAGCGCACGGTCGCGACCAGTAGCCCGTCGCGCTCGAGTTCGTGGTCGACGACGCGAAAGCGCCGCCCGCCACGCACCAGCAACTCGAGCACGCCGGCCTGCTCCATGTCCCAGCGCTCGATGCGCGCTTCGGTGCCGATCGGGTGCGGCACCGCCGCCTCGCCGACCTCCTCGCCGGCGGCGATCAGGCACACACCGAAAGGCGTGTCCGCTCGCATGCAGCGCGTGATCATGTCCATGTAGCGCGCCTCGAACACGCGCAGCGGCAGCACGCCGCCGGGGAACAGCACGGTCTTGAGCGGAAACAGCGGCAGGCGTTCGGGCGGCGGCGTCATGGTGAGCTCCTGAGTGAATGGGCCTCGCGGCCGCGGTCGGTGACCCTGCCGGCCGCTCGCCAGGCAGTTCAATCGTCTGCGCGCGCCCCCGCCCCGGCCGCGCCAGCGCGCGCCTCGCCCCAGCGCGCCATCAGAGTGTGCGGCACGCCGAGCTGGTCGAGGATACGGGCGACGACGAAGTCGACCAGATCCTGCACGGTCTGCGGATGGTGGTAGAAGCCCGGATTGGGCGGCAGGATGCAGACGCCGAGGCGGGCGAGCTTGAGCATGTTCTCGAGGTGGATCGCCGAATACGGCGTCTCGCGCGGCACCAGCACGAGCTTGCGGCCTTCCTTGATGACGACGTCGGCGGCGCGCTCGATCAGATTCTGGCTCAGGCCGCCGGCGATCGAGGCCAGCGTGGCCACCGTGCACGGACACACCACCATGGCATCGGGCGGGTTGGAGCCGGAGGCCGGCGGAGCGAACCATTCCTCGCGGCCGAACACGCGCAGCTGGCCCGGCTCGGTGCCGAAACGCTCCGACAGCTCGGCCTCGACCTCGGCCGGGCGCGCCGGCAGGTTCCAGTCCATCTCCTGGCGAGCGACGATCTGCGCCACCTGGGAATACAGCAACCACACCCGACAGCCTGCCTGCAGCAGGCATTCGACCAGACGCACCCCGTAAGGCAGGCCGGAGGCGCCAGTGAAGGCGACGGTGATGGTGCGGGGAGTGTTCATCGGGGTGCGGGCGAGGATGGGGATGGCCTGAAGCGTAACCCATCCGGCTGGCGAGGGGCGCGGCGGCGCCACCGACGCATTCGCGCCTGCGGGCGCTCCTGCACGGGGGCTGCGCCACTACACCCAATGGCGGCGGGGCAATATCGACGCATTCGCGCCTTCCGGCGCTCCTACACGGGAATCGTCGCGCGGCACCGCCCCCCGTGTAGGAGCGCCGGAAGGCGCGAACCCTCACGCGATGAATCAAGCGCGGCGCCCTGCGCGCGCCGCGCGCATCACTCCAGGTAGTCGGTGACCAGCTCCCAGCGCCCGTTGCGGATCTGCGCCAGACGGCCCTGGCGGTTGCCGAGGTGATCGTCCGGGCGGAAGCGGTAGCTCGGGCTGCCGAAGTAATCACGGCTGAATTCCATGCGCTCGAGAGCGTACGCGAAGCGCTCGGGCGTGAGCTCGCGGCCGGTGGCCTCGGCGGTGCGCACGAAAAGATCGGCCAGCGTATAGCCCATCACGCTCCACACGTTGGGCTCGGCATTGAAGCGCGCACGGTAGCGTTCGATCCAGGCGGCGAGCTGGCTGTTGGCGCCGTCGGCGTAGGGATGCGGCAGCACCGACACCCCGTACAGGCCCTCGACCGCGGCGCCGCCAAGCTCGTGCGTCTGCGCCGAGTAGCCCGAGGCGGTGACCAGCATGTCGACGTTCCAGCCGATCTTGCGCGCCTCGGACATCGCCGCCACGGTCTCGCGCACCACGGTGGCGAGCACGACGAGGTCGCACCGCGCCGCGCGCAGACGGGCGATCTGGCTGGAGAGGTCGGTGGCGCCGCGCTTGTAGCTGGTGCGCTCGATCAATTCGCGGCCGAGGCCGGACAGCGCCCTCTCGACCCCCTTCATCACTTCCAGGCCATAGTCGTCATCCTGATAGAGCAGGCAGCTGCGCTGGTAGCCGCGCTCGCGCACCATGTGACGGGTGGCCGCCTCCATGTAGTCCTGGTAGGGGGCGAAGTTCTGGAACTTGAGCGGATGCAGCGGCTCGTAGGTCGCACGGTGGGGCGAGAACGGGAACAGGTGCAGGCGGCCGGCATCGACGACGATCGGCATGCTCGCCATCACCACCGGCGTACCCATGTTGGCGAGGAAGGCGAAGGCCTGGTCGTGTTGCACCAGCTTGCGTGCGGCGAGCACCGCGCGCTTGGGGTCGTAGCCGGCGTCCTCGACCACCAGGCGGATGCGGCGACCGTGCACGCCGCCGCCGGCATTGGCCTCGTCGAAGCGCATCAGCATGCCGTCGCGCACCGGCACGCCGAGCATCGCGATCGGGCCGGAGAGGTCGGACACGGTGCCGACGACGATCTCGTCGGCACTGACACCCGCGGCGTTTGCGGGCAGCGCGCCGGCGAAGGAAACGGCGGTGGCAAGGGCGAGCACAAGCCTGCGCAGCGGATTCATCGTCGAAAACTCCGGGGTGTGCGGGGTGCAACACCCCGCGGACGACAAAGGGAAGATGATGGCGCCGCGCCGGCGTGCACGCCACGCGATCCGATGAGCATGCGACACGACGCGCGCGGGGAAGACTCGGGGCCGGGCGCCGCGCTCGCGCGCGGTGCCTCGCCCCGGGTTCAGAACGGTAGCCGGCGGCGTGGCGCCTGGGTGTCGCGAGCGGACTTGCGTGCCGGCTCGGCGGCAGCCGGCGCAGCCTTGACCGGCTTGCGAGGCGCGTTCAGCTCGTCCAGCGCGAAGCGCACCTTGCCTTCGAGTTCGCAGCCGCGCATGCCCGGCGAGCAAATCGCGCCGCGCACGCGCTGGCAGATTCCGTTCAGGTCGTGGGGGCAACTCCAGGCACTCATGGCGGCTCCGGCAAAACTGCAGGGAAGATTACGAGAGCGTTACTATCGTCTGCTGCAGCGCGATAATCAAGCCTCGGGACGCCGCGGACGCGGGACCTCGCCGCCAGCCAGGCCGGCCGGGCGCAGCAGCACCACGGCAACGATCACCGCGCCGAACAGCAGCAACTCGAGTCCGGCCGCGCGCGCCCAGTCGCCGGGCAGCACATCGCGCAGCAGGGCGATCGCCTGCGGGATGGCGACGATGACCAGCGCCCCCCACACCGCCCCCGCAAGCCGCCGCGCGCCACCGATGAAGGCGAGCATCAGCAGTTCGAACGAGAACGCCAGGCCGAACTGCTCCGGGCTGATGAAGCCGATCCAGTGCGCATAGAGCCCGCCCGCCAGCCCCGACAGCGCGCCACCGACCACGAAGGCCTGCATCCGCACGCGGTCGGGGTCGATGCCGCAGGCCGCTGCCGCGACTTCGTCGTCACGCACCGCCCGCCACGCGCGACCGTGGCGCGACGCACACAGGCGCGCGCAGGCGAACAGCGCGAGGCCGAGCGCGGCCGCACTCACCAGCGCCTGCGCAAGGCTCGAGTCCGCCCGCCAGCCCGCCACGGTGAACGCGCCCACTGCCATCCCGGCCGCACCGTGGGTGAGCGACTCCCAGCGCACCAGCGCCTCCTCGGCGATCAGCGCGAACGCGAGCGTGCTCATGCCGAAGTACAGCCCGCCCAGCCGGCGTGCCGGCAGGCTGGCGAGCGCGCCCCCGAGCGCACCGACCGCAGCGGCGAGCGGGAGTGCGAGCAGCGCGGGGAGACCATGCCCGACCAGCACCGCCTGCGCATAGGCGCCGAGCGCCACCATCGCCGCCTGGCCGAGCGCGATCTGCCCGGCCTGGCCGACCACCACAACCACGCCGAGGCCGGCGATCGCATAGGTCGCCACCAGCGTGGCCTTGCCGAAGGCGTAGTCGACGCCGAGCAACGCAAGCGCCAGCGCCGCCATCAGCAGCCACGGCGCTGCGCCGCGCGCGCAGGCGACGGCGCGCGCGCGCGCTGCCGGCTTGCCCGCGCCTGGACTCATGCCCGCCCCCGCGTGCCACGGCTGCCGCCCAGGCCGTGCGGAAACAACAGCAGCGCAAGCATCAACAACAGGTAAGGCACGACATCCTTGGCGCCCTCGGGCAGCACAAGCCCGGCGAGTGCCTCGGCGACGCCCAGGAAGATGCCCGCGACGAGCGCGCCGGGCAAGCTGGTGAGCCCGCCGAGGACGGCAGCCGGAAAGGCTTTCAGCGCGATCAAGCCCATGTTCAGGTGAACGAAGGTGACCGGGGCGAGCAGCAGTCCGGCGATCGCCGCCAGCGCGGCGCCCAGCGTCCACGCCAGGGTATGCATGCGCGCCACCGGCACGCCCATCAGCGCGGCGCTGCGCGCATCCTCCGAGCAGGCGCGCAGCGCGAGCCCGGTGCGGGTGTAGCGGAAAAAGACGGCGAGCAGCGCGGCCAGCAGCAGCGTGGCGGCCACCACCCACAAGTGGCTGGTGGCGAGCACGAGGGGGCCGAGCGCGATCGTATCGGCGGCGAAGGGCAGGCGGTGCATGTCCTGCGCCGCCGCCGGCACCGAAGCCACGCCGCCACGCATCATCATGCCCAGGCCAAAGCTCAGCAGCACCGCCACCAGATGCGGACGGCCGAGGGCACGGCGCAGCGCGACACGCTCGAGCGCCGCACCCAGCAGCGCCACCGCCATCACCGCCGCCACCGCCGCCGCCGCCAACGGCCAGCCGGCCCAGGCATGAAGGCCAAGCGCGGCGAAGGCGCCGAGCATCAGCAGGTCGCCCTGCATGAAGCTGACCGTCTCGGTCGCTTTGTAGATCAGGACGAAGGACAGCGCGACCAGGCCATAGACGCAGCCGATCGCGATGCCGCTGGTGAGGACCTGGACGAATGCGAGCATGGGGCCGAAGGATAGCCGATCCGCCGCACACAAGAAGATCGCCCGGCGCCCCGCGGTTCACCCGCAGGAGCGCCGGAAGGCACGAACAACGAGCCCGGGAAACGACGCATGCACAAACATGGCAACGCATGCACGAAACGAGCGCCACCATTCGCGCCCGATTCGCGCCTGCCGGCGCTCCTACAGGGGGCGGGGCCGGATCATGGTTGGGCCCGTATGCCCTCGATCAGCCGAGGAAGCGGTCCAGGTAGCCCTGCTGCCAGGCCGTTACGGCCGCCGCGATCAGCAACACGAGGAAGAGCCAGCTCTTCCACGGCGTCTTCTTCTCGGCGTAGGGGTCGACCAGCGAACGCGACGCGCCCGGCGGCAGCGCGGCCACGCCGGTGAGCGCGCCCCCGAAGGGGATGTTGATGCGCGCACGCGTGTTGACCGCCCAGCCGTTGGCGTCGAGCAAGGGGCCGAGGTTGCGCTGGCGCAGCTTGAGCCAGGCCAGCAGCATCGACGGACCGGAGATCAACAGCACCGCGCCGACGATCACCAGCGGCATCTGCCACGCCGGCAGGCCGAGGAAGGCCGACACCACGGCGGCGAGCGCGGTGCCGATCGCGCCCACGGCCAGTCCCATCGCGGCGAAGATACCGGCGAACTTGGCGATGTCGAACGCTGCGGGCGCGGCCGGCACAGCCGGGGCCTCGATCTTGGCGCCCGCACCGGCGACGCCTGCGGCGGCGTTGTCGTCGACCGCCTTGTCGCGTGCTGCGGCGAACTTCTGCAGCTGTTCGCCGATCATGCGGCCGATGCGCTTGTAGGGCGACCAGAAGGCCTGGCGCACGCTGATCGGCGCTTCCACCACCTTGACCACACTCGCACGCCAGTCGCGTCCCTGGCGGTCGTAGAAGATCCCGTTGCGGCCCGGCACCATCATCTCGTCGGCATCGCCGCCGGTCATCGCGGCGACGATGGTCATCGGCGCCTCGCCCTGGCGGTTGCACTCGCAGTACACCAGATAGGTGCCCGACAGCGGCGCAAGCGTGGAATGACGCGCCATGTCGCCAACGCGCAGGCACAGCTCGCAGCTGCGCTGATCGAGATACAGCGTACCGGCCTGGAAGATCGCCTTCTCGTGGCGGGCGTAGAAGTCGCTCAGGGTGACGAAGTTGCGCAGCAGGCGAACCAGATCGCGGTTGTAGCGCACCAGGCGCTCGAGGGCGTCGACCTGGGCGGCGGCGGTCTCGGCCGCGAGATCCTCGTCGATCAGGCGGGTGAGTGCTGCACAGGTGCCGTCGGCGAGTAGCGCACGCACGTCGGCGACCGGCAGCGCCGCCACCGGATTGGCCGGCATCGCCGCCTTCCAGGTGCGATAGGCTGCGAAGCGCGCGGACAGGTCCTGCCATTCGGTCTGGGTGAGCACCTCGCGCGCACCCAGGATGGGGGTGACGACCTCGTCGCGCAGCGCCGCGATGCCCGCTTCCCAGGCCGGGTTGAGCCCCGCCGACAGCGGCAGTGCACGACCGGCGCCGACCAGCGCCAACGGCAGTGCGGCGACTGCGGCGGTAGCGGCGTCGAGTGACTGCAGCGACAGCTCGGCATAGGTGGTGTCGGCGGGGTTCAGCGCAGCAGCGGCGCGTTCGTCGAAGGCCGCCAGGCGGCAACGGGTGAAGTAGTCCTCGACCTTTTCGCATACGGCATCGAACACCGCGTCGGCAGCGGCCGTGCCCTCGCCGAGCGGCAGCACCCTGGCCGCGTCGGCCTCGGCCTGCGCGTGCCAGTCGGAGACCTGCTGCGCAGCGGCAAAGAAGGCATCGACGCGCGCCTGGTCGACACCGGGCTTGCCACTGCGGTCCTCGACTGCGCCATAAGTTTCGACGATGCGTGCGATCGCCCCGGCAAGATGCGGGTCGCCGGCCAGTTCGGCAGGCACCACACCATCGCCGTTCTGGTGCTCGGGGGCGAACAGCTTCTCGGTCTCGGCGAGGTCGCCCATCGAGATCTCGGCGTTGGCGGGCTTGCCGACGTAGGCCAGCACCTTGGTCGCGGTGGCGAGCAGCCGGGCGCCTTCGGGATTGTCCGTGTCGATCGCAGCCAGCGGCAGGCCATCGGCGCCGCGGAACAGCACGTCCGGGTCCTTGAGCACCGCGTACACCCAGCGCGTGGCGTCGACGATCTCGGGCGCGCGGATGCTGCCGTCGCCGTCCGAATCGAGCAGTTGCAGCGTGCGCGTGTCGAACTCCAGCCCCGACGTGGGACAGGCCAGCACGGACCATAGCTTCTGGTCGAGTTCGCCGAGATGGCGCAGGTCGTCCGCGGTCTCGATCCGTACCTGGTCAAAGCCGCCGGAGCGGAAGAAGCGCCACTGGTATGCCTTCTTCTTGGTTTCGTCGCTCATTTTGTCGATCACTCCCTGTCGTTGTGCGGGTGTGCGCCCCGCTGGGCATGCGATGGGAAATGGTGCGCCCGAATGCAGGCCTGGACAAGAAGCGAAATTCCCGAATCAGGCCGTTACCGACGGCGTCGACGGCGACGTGGCCGCACTCAGCCGTAGGCGCCGACGAAGGGGTTGCTGTCGCGCTCCTCGCCGAAGGTCGAGGTGGGGCCGTGGCCGGGGATGAAGGTGATGTCGTCGCCGAGCGGGAAGAGCTTTTCGCGGATCGAGCGGATCAGGGTCTGATGGTCGCCGCGCGGGAAGTCGGTGCGGCCGATCGAGCCGGCGAACAACACGTCGCCGACGATGGCAAGACGCGCGCCCTCGTGCACGAAGACGACGTGGCCGGGCGTATGCCCCGGCGTGTGGATGACCTTCAGCGTCTCCTCGCCCACCGTCACCGTGTCGCCGTCGTGCAGCCAGCGTTCGGGCTCGAAGGATTCGACGTCGGGAAAACCGAACATCTTGCTCTGCTGCGGCATGCCCTCGATCCAGAAGCGGTCTTCTTCCTGCGGCCCCTCGACCGGCACGCCGAGTTCGCGCGCGAGCTTCGCGGTGCCGCCGGCATGATCGATGTGGCCGTGGGTGATGAGGATCTTCTCGACGCTGACGCCGAGTTCGGCGACCGCGGCGAGGATGCGGTCGATATCGCCGCCCGGGTCGACCACCGCCGCCTTCTTGGTGCGCTCGCACCACAGGATGCTGCAGTTCTGCTGGAAGGGGGTGACCGGGACGATGGTGGCCTGGATCATGGGCGGCGGGCTCCTGAAGACATGAATGCGCAGCAGTTTAGCGGATGCACGCCGCACACCGCTGCGCCATGCCGCCGACCATCACAGGTCGCAGCGCGGTTCGCGGCCGCCGCCGCTCCTACCGATTCGGGTATGCGACGGTTCCGTAGGAGCGCCGGCAGGCGCGAACGCGGCGTCCGTCGTCGTCACTCACGCCGCTCGCTGCGCGGCCTGGTTCGCGGCTGCCGCCGCTCCTACAGATTCAGCGCACGGTGGTTCCGTAGGAGCGCCGGCAGGCGCGAAT
>JAKLLJ010000114.1 GCA_023150215.1 Thauera sp.
CGCCATGGCAGACCTGATCCTGCTCCTGGTGAGCATGGACGTCCTCAACTCCGACTATATCTGGGGCAAGGAGCTCGCCACCGCGATCGAACGCGCCCGGCGCGGCGACGCCAGCGTGATCCCGGTGCTGCTGCGCGCGGTCGATCTCGAGGACGCGCCCTTCGCCCACCTGCAGGGCTTGCCCACCGACCTGCGCCCGGTGACCTCGTGGCCCAACCGCGACGAGGCCTGGACCGACGTCGCCAAGGGCATCCGGCGCGCGGTCGAGGCCATCCGCCAGCGCTGGGCGAGCGCACCGCCCCCGGCAGCCCCGCCGGCAGCCCCGCCGGAGGCGCCGTCCGTACCGCGCGCGAGCGGTTTCGGTACGGCGGTCGCAAGCGTGCCGCTTCCGGAAGAGCCTGTCCGCACGCTCGAAATGGCGCCTCCCGCGCCCAGGATGGCCGCGACCCGGGACGCCCGCACCGACGCCCTGCTCGAGCGCACCATCGCCGCGTTCGCAAACGAGCTCGCCCTCGCGGCGCGCATCAAGGGCGTGCAGGGCATCGGCAGCGGCGAGGCGGAGGGCCTGGCCGAGGCGCTGATCGACATGCCCGCGCAGAAGCGCGTGCTCTGGGTGGACGACCGCCCGGAAAACAACCGTCATGAGCTGGCCGCGCTGGCGAAACTGCAGGTCGAGGTGGTGAACGTGCGCAGCACCGGGGAAGCGATCGCCTGCCTCGATGCGGACGAGGAAGGTTTCGACCTGATACTGTCGGATTGGGACCGAGCCGAACCGGCCGCCACCGCATCGAGCGCCGGACTCGAGCTGCTACGCATGCTCGCCGCACGCCCGCGGCGACCGCCGGTCATCTTCTATCACGCCGAGTTCGATCCCTCGCGTCGCGCGGCGCGGCGCGAGTGCCTGCTGCGCGCCGGTGCCTTCGGCGAGGCGGTGCGGCCGGGCGAGCTGCTCGCCCTGATCCGCAGCGCCTTCGCGTCGGACTGAGCGTCGGGCAGGCCTCAGCGCATGGTCTGCAGGCGCGCGATGCGCTCCTGGGTGGAGGGGTGCGTCGAGAACAGCCCGCGCAGGCCGCCGCCGGAGAGCGGGTTCATGATCATCATCTGCGCGGTCTCCGGGTGGCGCTCGGCGGTGTGCATCGGGATGCCGCGCGCGTAGGCGTCGATCTTGGCGAGCGCGGCGGCGAGCGCGGCGGGATCGCCGGAGATCTCCGCGCCACCGCGGTCGGCGCCGAACTCGCGGGTGCGGCTGATCGCCATCTGGATCAGCATGCCGGCGAGCGGAGCGAGGATCATCATCGCGATCGACACGATCGGATTGGGGCGCTCCTCACCCTCGCGGCCGCCGAAGAACATGCCGAAGTTGGCCAGCATCGAGATCGCACCCGCCACCGTCGCCGAGATGGTCGAAATCAGGATGTCGCGGTTCTTGACGTGCGCCAGCTCGTGCGCCATCACGCCGCGCAGCTCGCGCTCGGAAAGCATGCGCACGATGCCGGTGGTGGCAGCGACCGCGGCGTTGTCAGGATTGCGGCCGGTGGCGAAGGCGTTGGGCTGGGCCTCGTCGATGATGTAGACCTTGGGCATGGGCAACTCGGCGCGACGGGCAAGCTCGGCGACCATGTTGTACAGGTAGGGCGAGGAAGCGGCATCGACCTCGCGCGCCTTGTACATTTTCAGCACCATCTTGTCCGAGAACCAGTAGGCCCAGACGTTCATCGCGCCGCCCATCACGAGCGCGATCAGCATGCCCTGCTGTCCGCCGATGGCCGCACCCATCGCGCCGAAGAGGGCGACGATGCCCGCCATCAGGATGGAGGTCTTGATCCAGTTTCCGAACATTGCGGCATCCTTCCTTGAATATCGATTCGTGAGACCAATTGGGGGCGTGCAGTCAAGACTCAAGCCGTCGCCATGCCCGCGGGCGACGACGCTCGCCCCTTGGACCCGCCCACCCGATCAGCCCGGACGCGTGAAGCGCTCCCCGACAGAGACCGGAAATCCGCGCAGGAATTCCCCCGCTGCCAGGCGCTTGCTGCCCGCGCGCTGTAACACCGTGCAACGCAGCGCGTCGCGACCACAGGCAACGGTGATGCCCTCATCGCCGACCGCGAGCACGCTGCCGGGCTCGCCCGTGGCGCTCACCACGGTGCCGGACCAGCATTTCACCACCGTGTCGCGCAGGCTGGAGGCAGCCCCCGGAAAGGGGTCGAAGGCGCGCATCGCGCGCTCGATGTCCGCCGCGGGTCGCGTCCAGTCGATGATGGCTTCCGCACGGTCGATCTTGGCGGCGTAGGTGACGCCTTGCGCCGGCTGCGGGGTGGCGACCAGCTTGCCGCGCTGCAATGCGGCCAGCGCGTGGACGATGCATTCGCCGCCGAGCACGGCGAGACGATCGTGCAGGCTGGCCGTGGTGTCCTCGGGCAGGATCGGCAGCGCACGCACGTGCAGCATCGCCCCGGTGTCCAGGCCTTCGTCCATCTGCATGATGGTGATGCCGGTCGCGGCATCGCCGGCCTCGATCGCACGGTGGATCGGCGCCGCACCGCGCCAGCGCGGCAGCAGCGACGCGTGGATGTTGATGCAGCCGAGGCGCGGCAGTTCGAGCACCGCCTTGGGCAGGATCAGGCCGTAGGCGGCCACCACCAGCACATCGGGCGCGCACGCGGCCAAGCGCGCGCGCTGCTCGGCGGTGCGCAGCTTTTCAGGCTGGTCGACCTCGATGCCGTGGGCGAGTGCGAGTTGCTTGACCGCACTCGGTGCGAGCTTCATGCCGCGCCCGGCGGGGCGATCGGGCTGGGTGAGCACGAGCGGCACCTCGTAGCCGGCCGCGACAATGCCAGCGAGAGCCTGCGCGGCGAACTCGGGGGTGCCGGCGAAGGCGACGCGCAGGCCGCCGCTGCTGGAAGCGTTGGCGGCCATCACGCGGTGATGCGCGCTTTCTTGGCCAGCTTGCTCTTGATGCGACCGAGCTTGAGCTGCGACAGGTATTCGACGAAGACCTTGCCGTCGAGATGATCGATCTCGTGCTGCACGCAGACGGCAAGCAGGCCGTCGGCCTCGAACTCGAAGGGCTCGCCTTTATCGTTCAACGCGCGCACTTTCACACGCTCGGCGCGGGTGACCTTCTCGTAGATTCCGGGGACGGACAGGCAACCTTCCTCGTGCACCTGTTCGCCATCGCGCTCGATGATCTCGGGGTTGATCAACGCCCTCAAGTCGGATCTGTCCTCGCTCACGTCGATCACGACGATGCGCTTATGCACGTCGACCTGGGTGGCAGCGAGGCCGATGCCGGGCGCTTCGTACATGGTCTCGGCCATGTCGGCGATCAGGCGGCGGATATCCTCATCGACGCCGGCCACCGGCGCAGCGACCGTGTGAAGACGAGGATCGGGGTAGCGGAGTATCGGTAGAAGAGCCATGAATGCCTTGCTGGGTTAAGCCTTTAAGTGCAGAATTTCACGTGATTTCACATGCCTCGGCATGTATGACATCGTTATATTTTGCTGCCGGGATGCCGAGCGCGCCAGCAGCGCGCCCGACAACTTCGACCCCCGGCCTGGCGGCGGCGTTCCGGGATGAGCCCGCAACGCATGGTCACGACCGGAAGCGTTCAATGATGAGAATTATATTCCCTCTGCTCGTCGCCTTTGCGAGCCTCCTGGCCACGGGCGCGCAAGCCCAGTCCGGTGTGCGCCTGGCTGCCGACGCTCCCGACGCCTACACCGTGGCCAGCGGTGACACGTTGTGGGGCATCTCCGGCCGTTTCCTGCAGGAGCCCTGGCGCTGGCCGGAAGTGTGGCGCCTTAACCGCGACGAGATCCGCAACCCCCACCTGATCTACCCCGGCCAGGTCATCCTGCTCGACCGCAGCGGCCCATGGCTGAGCATCGGCCGCCGCATTGGTGGCAGCAGCAGCGCGGTCCAGGACGGCCGCCTGCAGCCGAAGGTCTACAACGAGGCGCTCGAGGAAGCCCTGCCGAGCATCCCGCTGCAGATCATCGACCCCTTCCTGAATCGCCCGCTGGTGGTGGACCAGCCTCGACTCGACGGCTCGGCCACGATCGTCGCCACCGAGACCAGCCGCGTGCTCACCGGCACCGGCGACACCGTGTTCGCCAAGAACGTCGGCGACGAGGGCGAGGTCTGGCACATCTACCGCCCCGCCCGCCCGCTCGAGGACCCGGTGACGCGCGAGCCGATCGCGTGGGAAGCGGCCTACCTCGGCACCGCGCGCGTCACCGAACGCGGCGAGCCGACCACGCTCGAGATCCTGTCCGCGGTCGAGGAGATCGGCACCGGCGACCTGATGATGCCGAGCGAGCCGCCGAGCGTATTCGCCTACGTGCCCCACGCACCCGAGGCCGCAATCGAGGGCCGCATCGTGTCGATCCACCGCGGCGTGAGCGAAACCGGCCGTCTGAACGTGGTCGCACTCAACGTCGGCGAACAGGACGGGCTCGAGCGCGGCCATGTGCTGGCGCTCTACCGCAACCGTGGCGTTGCCCAGTACCGTGGCGAGGCAGGCACCGAAAGCTACCGCCTGCCCGAGAAACGCTATGGGGTGGTGTTCGTGTTTCGCGTCTTCGAGCGCGTGTCCTACGCTCTGGTAATGGACTCCGACGGCCCGGTGACGATCACCGACGCCGTGCGGACGCCCTGAAGCGGCCGCAGCCTCCCGATGGCCTTGACGCCTGCGGACGATATCGCCGACTGGCTTCGCCTCACTGGCGTGCCCGGACTCGGGCCGCAGCGCCAGCGTGATCTGCTCGCCGCCTTCGGCCTGCCCGTTAACATCTTCGCGGCCAGCCGCAATGCAATCGCGGCGGTCGTGGGGGGCGAGGCCGCGAGCGCCTTGCTCGCCACCCCGCCAGACGCAGCCATCGAGCGCACCCTCGCGTGGGCGGCCGAACCTGACAGCCACATCCTCACCCTGGGCGACTCGGCCTATCCACACAGCCTGTTCGACATCGCCGACCCCCCGGTGCTGCTGTACGTGAAGGGTGACCCGGCCCTGCTCTCCCGCCCTGGCATCGCCTTGGTCGGCGCACGCTCATCCACCGCAGGCGGCGAAGCCAATGCCAAAGCCTTCGCGCGCGCACTCGCCGGTCACGGCCTCGTCGTCGTCAGCGGCCTGGCGCTCGGCATCGACGCCGCCGCGCACCGTGGCGCGCTGGCCGCCGGCAGTGCAGGCGCCGGCACGGTAGCCGTGATCGGCACCGGTATCGACCGCGTCTATCCGGCACGCAATGCCACGCTGGCGCGTGAAATTGCCACGAGCGGCGCAATCGTCAGCGAGTTCGCGCTAGGTACGCCGCCACTGCCGCACAACTTCCCGCGCCGCAACCGCTTGATCGCCGGCTTGGCCGAGGGCGTACTGGTGGTGGAGGCCGCGCTCGACAGCGGTTCGCTGATCACCGCCCGGCTCGCTGCCGAACACGGTCGCGAGGTCTATGCGATTCCCGGCTCGATCCATTCGCCGCTGTCGCGCGGCTGCCACCGCCTGATCCGCGACGGCGCCAAACTGGTCGAGACCGCCGAGGATGTGATCGAGGAACTGCGCGGCCGGCTCGGCTGGCCGGCCCCCGCAGCCGCCCGCCCATCCGGGCGGCGAAGGCGGCGCGACGAGCCGGCCGCAGTGCCGCCGCCCGCAGGGCAGACCGCGCTCGCGCTCGATGACGACGCCGCGCGCGTGCTCGAAGCGATCGGCCACGATCCGGTCGACATCGACACGCTCGCCCCACGCTGCGGCTTGACGGTGGACGCCCTGTACGCCATCCTGCTGCCACTCGAACTGGAAGGGCGCCTGGCCAGACTGCCCGGCGGACGTTTCCAGCGCGCCTGAAAGCTCAGGCGCCGTGCGCTCGCGGCGCGGCCGCATGCTCCCGCGTCTTTCCTCCTCCACCCCCGCCGCGCCGGGCCCTGGCCCACACGCCCTTGCCCATCGACGAGACACTGCCTTGTTCGACATCCTCGTATACCTCTTCGAAAGCTACATCCACGCCGACGCCTGCCCCGAGGCCGAGCAGCTCAGCCGCAAGCTGTCGGCGGTCGGCTTCGAGCAGGACGACATCTCCGAAGCGCTGGAATGGCTCACCGGCCTGCGTCGCGTCGCACGCGACATCCATCCGGGTATCGCACCGCGCGATGGTTCGGTGCGCATCTACACCGAGGAGGAGCAGGCCCAGCTCGACGGCCGCTGCCGTGGCTTCCTGAGCCTGCTCGAAAGCGCCGGCGTGCTCGGCACCGCACATCGCGAGCTGATCATCGAGCGCGCGATGGCGCTGGCCGACTTCAACATCAGCCTCAACCGCCTCAAGGTCATCGTGCTGATGGTGCTGTGGCAGCAGGAGGAGCCGATCGACACCCTGATGGTCGACGAACTCCTCGCCGAGGAAGACGACTGGGCCTACGAGCCCACCATTCATTGAGCGCACGAGCGGCCCGGCTTGCCTGCAACGGCGGGCCGTCCTTATCATCCGCCGCTTCCGAATCCACGCGCCCTGGCGGCGCGACCCTCGTTAACAGTCGAGCATGAGCAAGCAACTGATCATCGCGGAAAAGCCTTCCGTCGCGCAGGACATCGCCCGTGCGCTGGGCGGCTTCACCAAGGAGAAGGACTACTTCGAGTCCGACGATTATGTATTGTCGTCGGCCGTCGGCCACCTTCTCGAGCTCGTCGTGCCCGAGGAATTCGAGGTCAAGCGCGGCAAATGGACTTTCGCCCACCTGCCGGTGATCCCGCCCCACTTCGCGGTCAAGCCGATCGAGAAGACCGAGGACCGCCTCAAGCTGCTCACCCGGCTGATCAAGCGCAAGGACGTCACCGGCCTCATCAACGCCTGCGACGCGGGCCGCGAGGGCGAGCTGATCTTCAACTTCATCGCCCAGCATGCCGGCACCAAGAAGCCGATGCAGCGCCTGTGGCTGCAGTCGATGACCGCGCAGGCGATCCGCGACGGCTTCGCCCACCTGCGCGCCGCGCAGGAGGTCGAGGGCCTGCGCAACGCCGCGATCTGCCGCGCCGAGTCCGACTGGCTGATCGGCATCAACGGCACACGCGCGATGACCGCGTTCAACTCCAAGACCGGCGGCTTCCACCTCACCACCGTGGGCCGCGTGCAGACGCCCACGCTGGCGATGGTGGTGGAGCGCGAGGACCGCATCCGCAAGTTCAAGTCGCGCGACTACTGGGAACTGGAGGCGCGCTTCGGCTGTGCCGCCGGCGAATACCCGGGGCGCTGGTTCGACGAGAAGTTCAAGCGCCCCGAGGGCGACGAGCACGCCACCGCCTTCCGCCTGTGGGACAAGGCCCGGGCCGAGGCCATCCGCGCCAAGTGTGCGGGCAAGGCGGGCGTGGTCACCGAGGAGGCCAAGCCTTCCACGCAACTGTCGCCGCTGCTTTTCGACCTCACCAGCCTGCAGCGCGAGGCCAACGGCCGCTTCGGCTTCTCGGCCCGCGTCACCCTGCAACTGGCGCAGGCGCTGTACGAGAAGCACAAGGTGCTGACCTACCCGCGTACCGACGCGCGCGCCCTGCCTGAGGACTACCTCGCCACCGTGGGCGAGGTCATGCGCACGCTGCCCGACCAGTACGCGCCCTTCGCCAACGAGATCACCAAGCAGGGTTGGGTGAAGCCCAACAAGCGCATCTTCAACAACGCCAAGATCTCCGACCACTTCGCCATCATCCCCACCGGGGCGCTGCCGAAGAGCCTGTCGGACGCAGAGCACAAGATCTACGACCTGGTCACCAAGCGCTTCCTCGCGGTGTTCTATCCGGCGGCCGAGTACCAGATCACCACCCGCATCACCCGCGTCGAGGGCGAGGCCTTCAAGACCGAGGGCAAGGTGCTGGTCAATCCGGGCTGGCTGGCGGTGTATGGCAAGGAAGCCGCCAACGACGAAAAGGACACCAAGGAAGGCGGCAGCCCGCAGCTGGTGGCGGTGAAGCAGGGCGAGACGGTGTCCACCGAGGACATCGTGGTCAAGTCGCTGCAGACCAAGCCGCCGGCGCGCTTCAACGAAGCCACCCTGCTGTCGGCGATGGAAGGTGCCGGCAAGATGGTCGACGACGAGGAACTGCGCGCGGCGATGGCCGAGCGCGGCCTCGGCACGCCGGCCACGCGCGCGCAGATCATCGAAGGCCTGATCAGCGAGCAGTACATCCACCGTGACGGCCGCGAGCTGATCCCCAGCGCCAAGGCCTTCTCGCTGATCACCCTGCTGAAGGGCCTGGACGTGACCGCGCTGACCTCGCCCGAACTCACTGGCGGCTGGGAGTACAAGCTCGCGCAGATGGAGCACGGCAAGCTCAGCCGCGAAGCCTTCATGAACGAAATCGCCGAGATGACGCGCGAGGTGGTCGAGCGCGCCAAGCGCTACGAGTCCGACACCGTGCCCGGCGAATTCGTCACCCTGCAGACGCCGTGCCCGAAGTGCGGCGGGGTGGTGAAGGAGAACTACAAGAAGTTTGCCTGCCAAGCCTGCGACTGGAGCACCTGGAAGATCGTCGCCGGCCGCCAGTTCGAGTACGACGAGATCGAGACCCTGCTGCGCACCGGCAAGGTCGGCCCGCTGCTCGGCTTCCGCAACAAGATGGGGCGCTTGTTCAACGCCGACATCGTGTTGAACGAGGACAAGCAGCCGACCTTCGACTTCGGCCAGCCCAAGGAAGGCGAGGAAGCCGAGGCGGTGGACTTCTCCGCCCAGGAGGCGGTCGGCGCCTGCCCGAAATGCGCCAGCCGCGTGTTCGAGCACGGCATGGCCTATGTGTGCGAGAAATCCGTCGGCCCGGGCAAGAGCTGCGATTTCCGCTCCGGCAAGATCATCCTGCAGCAGCCGATCGAGCGCGAGCAGATGGCGAAGCTGCTGACCGAAGGCAAGACCGAACTGCTCAAGGGCTTCGTGTCCGCGCGTACCCGGCGCAAGTTCTCGGCCTTCCTGGTGCGCGGCAAGGATGGGAAGGTAGGGTTCGAGTTCGAGGCCAAGGCACCGAAAGCACCGAAGGCGGGTGCGAAGGCCGCCGCCAGCCAGGGCGAAGAAGCCGCGGGCGAGGGCGCCGAACCCGCCGCGCCGCGCAAGCGCGCGCCCGCACGCAAGGCGAGCTGAGGCGTTCCGCCGGAGCACCGCGATCGCGGTGTCGAAAGCCGTGTTCGCGGCTTCCGCCGCTCCTACA
>JAKLLJ010000115.1 GCA_023150215.1 Thauera sp.
CTTGTCCAGATTGGCTGCTCGTTCTTGAGTAACCATGGACCTCATCATAGGAGCCGACTACTGACAGCTCGGTGACCCGGAAATTACAGTTCGGTCATGAAGATGTAATCAGATTATCAGGGTTGGATGAGTCGGAATATCAACCCTCGACGGCGCCTCCTTCCGACCGGCCGGTGACTCGTAGATTACGTCAATGTAATCGCACGGATATGCTCGCGTCAGCGTGACAAAACTATACTTTTCCCATCGTAGCGTTCTGAAACTAGTTGAAGGGCGCGGGCGACGCGAAAGAGGGAGAGGAAGATGCTCACAGCAGATCAAATGATAATCACTGGCCAACAGCAGCTTGGCGCGATCATGCAACACTCCAATCTTGTCTTGGGGTGCTGTGAGCGACTCACCGAAGAGAGCATGCGTTCTGCCCGTGCGCTTCTCGCGCAGGTCGAGTCCGACTTTGACGCCCTCCTGCGTGGCGAAACCATTGGATTCATCAACGCAGCTGGCCGAATCGGTCTGGACAGTTGGGCGTCGATGGCTGCGTGCGTCATCGAATTCCAGCGTGAGGCGGTAAGAAAATCCTTCACCTTCAAGTAGCGTGCCCGGCCTACCGATCCCGGCCCGACGGTATCTGACAGATACGAAAGACCATGGTCGTGGTCTCGTTAGGACGGACATTCATCGAGAGAATTCTGTACGAATCCCCTCGCAACGTTCCTGCCGTCACTCTTTGCGGCTCATTGGAGAAATGCCATGAAATCGAAATCCCTTCTTGCGGTCCTGGCGGCGTTTGCCATGCTCTCGTTCAATTCCATCGCGGCGACTGCGGAGGAAGAGTCCCAAGCCAAATCCGAACAAGTCGAAAAGGCTGACTCGACGGACGCCAAGCGGCATTCCCACGTAAAGGAGAAAGTCGGCGTGCGGCCGAAAGCTGCGGAGGCCAAGGGCGATGATGGCATGGCCGCGAGAGCCAAGCCCAAGCACTACCACCCGCGGGACGGGAAATGACCCCGTACAAAGTGGCGTGGCACATTCGAGGGGGCGTTTGTTGCTGTGACTCCACGCATTTCTGATGTACACGGTGATCGTTGCACTTGCCGTCTGCTTGCTGCGGCGGTTGGATGCGACATCAAGACGATACCGTTCAGCTATTGCCGGTCTGTATTGATGAAGCGATGGGCCATGACATGCAACCACGGTTGCCGCGGTGGCTCGGTGGAGGCCCGCGCGGGCCGGCATGTGGCAGGAGGTGGACCTATCGACACTGTCAAGGCGATTCTGATCAAGAATGAGTAGCCATTTTTCTCGCATGTAACGGTGTTGTGGTTCCACGGTTCTGCCGAAATTTCATCTACCCCTCCACAAAGGCGCCCTTGAAGTGCGCGTGACGGACCCGCTACCCAATTCCGCACAACAGATGCGTTGGCTCCTCGCCCGCCGGCTCGGCGCAGCAGTGCTCGTCATCTGCTTGCTGGCGGGGGCTGCTGCCTTCATGTTCGAGGCACGCCGTGCGGAACAGGCGGCGCTGGAGACGGCTGAGGCGGCGGCCGCTCATTTTGTGTCACCGGCAATGCAGGCCATGTCGCCCGGAGAGTCCGGGCACAAGCACTTGCGTGACCTCCTCGACGGCAGTCACTTCATCGGCATTCGCGTGTTCGACCAAAGCGGAAATTGGGCTTACGAGGTCTGGGACGAGTCTTCGAACCGCATCGCGACGACGACCTTACCTTCCCGACCCCCATGGCCGCCGATGGGGGAAAGTCGTCGCACCTGGATAAGCGTAGCGCAGGACGGCCTGATTCAGGTGGTTCTGCCACTGGCAGGCGGCGACGGCCGATTGGTCGGCTACATTGAGGGTTTCTATCGTCTCGCCCCGGAAGTCCTGTTGCATCAGCGGGAACAGATCCGCAATGGGGTCTTGATGGCAGCGGTATCGGCGCTTGCGACCGGGGTCGCCTTGTACCCACTTTTACTCTCAATGTTCGGGCATGCGACGGCCTTGTCCGACCGTCTCATGAATGCAAACTTCTCCCTCGTACATGCGTTGGGAAAGTCAATCGCCAAGCGCGACATCGACACGGACGCCCACAATTATCGGGTCACGCTCTACGCAGCGGCGCTTGCGGAGGAGATGGGGGTATCCCCGAACGAGATCCCGCATCTCGTCATCGGTGCCTTCTTGCACGACGTTGGAAAGATTGGCATTCCGGATCATATTCTCCAGAAGCCGGGGCGGCTTTCCGCTGAGGAGTTCGAAGTGATGAAGACCCATACCTTGATGGGTCTCGAGATCATTGCCGGGATTCATTGGCTTGAGGGCGCAGCGGAGGTCATTCGTCATCATCACGAGCGGATTGACGGGAAGGGGTATCCCGACCGCCTTGCTGGCGAGGAAATATCGCTCCATGCACGCATATTCGCGGTTGTGGACGTGTTTGACGCCCTGGTCTCGGCTCGGCCCTACAAGGCGGCGATTTCGCCCTCGGAGGCACTCGCAATTCTTGAGCGAGAGGCCATGCAGCATTTTGATGCGGATGTGGTCAACGCCTTCAACCGGATTGCTCTCTCATTGCATGGCGAGGTAGCCCGGGCAACCGAGGCCGACCTGCACCGAGCAATCCGCCCCTTGTGGCTTCGCTGCTTCAAAAAATGAAACGGCTCCGCAGGAGCCGTTTCGGAAATCGACCCCCCGGTAGCTTCAGTTACGGTGATCCTTGTGGAGAACGCTGTCGAGACGCACGACCTCGTCTCCGTGCATCATGATCTTCTGACCATCCTTGGCCTCCATGACCTCGCCTTGCTTCATCCTCACCGCACGTCCCAGCTTGTCCTCCATGCCCATCTTCCCGTCCTTGAAAATGTAGACAGTCGAACCATCTTTCAGGGGAATGGACTTCTCGACCGTCCCGGCATCAACTGCGAAGGCCGACGTGGTGGCAGCAACAAGTGCTGCGATCATCAATGCTTTCTTCAACATGCTTTTCTCCTTGAATGAACTGCTAAAAAATCCAACTAAGAATCTCAACGGGCGCCTCCGTTCGAAGATTGCCCGATGCCTTACCTGCCGTGGTCCCTATGGGACGTTGGCGCTATCAGGAACCGCTGTACAGAGGGTTTTCTTCGAGATAAACCGTCACCTTATCCGCCCCCGGGACGATCTTTGAAAGCGGGAAGCTGTTCTTTCCCAAGGTATCGAAGGTCCAGTTGACCGTCTTGTCACCGACCTTCAGTGCAACAGTCTCCAGGCGAGTCACGTTGATATGGCGAGTGCTCGCATTGACGGTAATGGTGCGTGAGGGGGTGGCGTTGCTGGTGTAGCCATACGCGGCCATCTCACGTTCGCTCTGTGCGAAAGCGGCCGAAGATCCAAGGGTGCTGATCGCCGAGACGGCGAGAACGGCGATGATCGACCTTTTCATGATTGGCTCCTTGTTCAGTTGTCCAGATTGGCTGCTCTTGTTTGAGTAACCATGGACCCCATCATAGGAGCCGACTACTGACAGGTCGGTGACCCGGCAATTACGTTTAAGTCATGAGAATGAAAGGATACGGTCAGGGTTGGCGAGCCGGGTTTCGTTAGCCCAAGGCCTTGACCGAACGGCAGACGCGCATGCAGCCGGTTGATGACTTGGGCAGGCTCACGAAACGTGCGAGATAGCTCAAAACCGAACTTCCCAAGCTGATGAGTGTTGTCTGATGTTTGAACGACAACGTTCCGTTCTCGCTATTAGAAAGCTCTGCGGCGACCTCGCAAACCGCATCAGCATCGGGATGACGGCCATCCGAGCCACACTCCCGCCTGCTGCTCTCCTTGCCTCGCCCCCAAACCTTGGTGCCGCCAACGGAGTTGCGCCCACGCGTGGGAGGGGCAATTTTCGCCACGGCCCTGACGTTTCCAATCGTTGCGAATTTCCCGCAACAAGCCGGACTCCTGTATAAAACGGCGCACCGATCGCCGAAGGCGCCCAGCCCTCTCGAAACTGCCCCTCCATGACCGTGTTTGCCGCCCACCCCATCTTCTCGCAAAAGATCGCCCGCGTGCTGGCGAGGGGGGTGATCGGGCTGCTGATGCTGTCGCATGCGCTGTTCGCGTTCTCGAGTGCGATCTCCCTGTCTCACGACCCCTTGCGTGCAACCACCCACGCGCATGCGTTTGCCGATGCGGACACGGGGCAGGACGATCATGGCCATCGCCATGATGACGTCGAGGACGAGGGCGGCCCCCACCAACACGGTCACAACCCGGCTGATCACAGCCATGACAAGCCGAACGTGCCACCCACGCACGCTGTAGATGTTCCGCCGCTGTCGAATCAGTGGATCGCCGACGAGCGTCGACCCGACTATCCCGCGCCCTGCGCCACGCTTGAGCGCCCGCCAAAACGTCTCCTGATCGTTTGACCTGTCGAGTTCCGCGCGTGAAGCGCCGGACTCCCCCAGCAAACTTCATCGGAAGACTCTCATGACGCACTCCTTCCCCAGCCGGGGGCGGGCAGCCGTGCTGCCACGCTCCGGGCCGCTGCTGCACGCTTTCACAGGCGTACTGCTCTACCTGCTCCTGACCGCTTTCGCGCACGCCCATGGCGTGGCCGAGGGCGACAAGGGCTACATCCAGGAGATCTCGGGTACGCACCTGCTGCCCTTCACCTACCTTGGCGCCAAGCACATGGTCACCGGTTACGACCATCTGCTGTTCCTCGCCGGGGTGATCTTCTTCCTCTACAAGCTCAAGGACATCGCGCTCTACGTCAGCCTGTTCGCGATCGGGCACTCGGTCACCATGCTGTACGGCGTCTACGCCGGGGTGAACGTCAATGCCTACCTGATCGACGCGATCATCGGCCTGTCGGTCGTCTACAAGGCGCTCGACAACCTCGGCGCCTTCCAGCGCTGGTTCGGCGTGCAGCCGAACACCAAAGTGGCGACCCTGGTCTTCGGCCTGTTCCACGGCTTCGGCCTCGCGGCCAAGATCCAGGAGTTCGAGATCGCCCGCGATGGCTTGCTGCCCAACCTGCTGGCGTTCAACGTCGGCGTGGAGATCGGCCAGTTGCTCGCGCTGGGCGCGATCCTGATCGCGATGGGCTTCTGGCGCCGCAGCGCCGGCTTCTTCCAGCACGCCTATACCGCCAACGTCGCCATGATGTGCGCCGGGTTCATGCTAATCGGCTATCAGCTCACCGGCCTGTTCGTATCCTGAGATTCAAGGAGTCATCCACCATGTACAACACCGATCTTCCCCGCCGCGCCGAACTGCCAAGCACCGGCAAGCTGCTGCGCTCGACCGCCCTGGCTGCCCTGATCGCCGGCGGACTGCTCGTCACCACCGTGCTGCCCGCCGAGTACGGCATCGACCCCACGGGCATCGGCCGCGCACTCGGTCTGACGCCGATGGGCGAAATCAAGATGTCGCTGGCGGCCGAGGCCCGCGCAGAAGAGCGCGTTGCTACGGAAACGGCGCCCGCACAGCCCGTAGCCGTCGCCCCTACGGTTCGTGCCGAAGCGGCGCCTGTCCCGGCACCGGCGCCTGCGCCAGTCGCGGTCGCCGCACTGCCGCCCGCAGCGGTCGCACCCGAGCCTGTCGCCGGACGACAAGACACGGTGACCGTGACGCTCAAACCCGGTCAGGGCGCCGAAGTCAAACTGACGATGAACAAGGACAGCCGTGTCCGCTATGAGTGGGCGAGCGCCGGTGGCCCGGTGAACTTCGACACCCATGGCGACCCCTACGACGCGCCGAAAAACTTCTATCACGGCTACGGCAAGGGGCGTAACGAGCTCGGCAACCAGGGCGACCTGGTTGCCGCGTTCGATGGCAAGCACGGCTGGTTCTGGCGGAACCGCTCCGGCTCCGACGTCACGGTCACGCTCAAGACCCAAGGCGATTACACCAAGATCGAGCGAGTGTTGTAAGCGCAGCGCCCCCATCCCGCCGGGGTGGGGGCGTTTCCGATCATTCTGGCCACACCGGTCTGGCAAGGGCAATGAACAACATCTACGTGATCCATGCGTTGCTCGCGGCGGCCTGTTCGGCGCGAGCACCCCGTTCGCCAAGCTGCTGGTCGGCGAGATGTCGCCGTGGTTGCTGGCCGGCTTGCTCTACCTTGGCAGCGGGCTCGGGCTCGCTGCGGCGCGCCTGATCCGCGATCGCGGCTGGACGCCCTCCGGCTTGGCCGAGGGTGAATGGCGGTGGCTGCTGGGGGCGATCTTCTTCGGCGGCGTGCTCGGCCCGCTCGCGCTCATGTTCGGCCTCACACGCACCAGCGGCTCGACCGCGTCGCTGCTGCTCAACCTCGAAGCGGTGTTGACCGCCGTGATCGCGTGGGTCGTATTCAGGGAGAACGCCGACCGCCGCATCGTGCTCGGCATGCTCGCGATCGTCGCCGGCGGGGTCGTGCTGTCCTGGTCGGGTGGTGGAGGGAGCGCGAACGATTGGATCGGCCCGCTCGCCATCGCTGCCGGCTGTCTGTGCTGGGCAATCGACAACAACCTGACGCGGCGCGTGTCGGCCTCCGATGCACTCTTCATCGCGGCCACGAAAGGTGCGGTGGCGGGCACGGTCAACGTCGGACTGGCGTTTGCGCTCGGCGCGAGCCTGCCGGACGGTGCGGTTCTGCTCGGCACCCTGGTCGTCGGGTTGTTCGGCTATGGCATCAGCCTGGTCCTCTTCGTGCTTGCGCTGCGCGGACTGGGGACGGCGCGCACCGGCGCCTACTTCTCGACTGCGCCGTTCATCGGCGCGGCAGTGTCGCTGGCCCTGCTGGGGGAGTCGACCTCGATCTCATTCTGGATTGCGGCAGCCCTGATGGGCTGGGGGGTGTGGTTACACCTCACCGAGCATCACGAGCACGAGCACGTGCATGAGCCGATGGAGCATGGCCATCGGCACACCCATGACGAACACCACCAGCACGAACACGACTTCGCCTGGAACAGTGACGAGTCACATGAACATTGGCACCGTCACGAGGCGCTGGTTCACAAGCACCCGCACTTTCCAGACATCCACCATCGGCACTCACATTGATTAAACGAAGCACCAATTTCACGTCGCCCAACATGTCATGCGAGGTGACGGCTTCACTCGGTTACTTGCCGTTCGCACCACAAAGTGCCCGACGGCTGGTTTGGGTCGGCTGCACTCGATGGCGTCCGGCAGCTTTCGGGATGCGAAACTTGAGCGGCCGGTTTCCGGCGCCGAACTAAGAAGGTTGCTCGTCGCGTCCCGACCCAGACCCGACGGTCGCCGAAACGAAGGCGCCATGACTCCTTCCCAAGCGAAGCCGCCGTTCGAGCGACAGGTCTGCCGAATGGCCGAACGAGGGCCACTGGCCGATGGTATCCGCCTGGGGAACCTCGGTCAGAAACAGCGAGCCTCCTCTCAAGGAGAGGCAGCGGGCTGCAGTGCAATGATGGCCATGCCAACAAGCGCGACGCCGGCGCCCGCGATATCCCAGCGGGTCAGTGCAATGCCATCGATGATGCGCAACCATAGCAGCGCGACCGCGATGTACATGCCGCCGTAGGCGGCATAGGTTCGACCGGCCGCCGTCGGGTGCAGCGTGAGCAGCCAGGCGAAGGCGGCCAGCGACAGCGCTGCGGGCACGAGCAGCCAGGCACTTCGGTCCTGCTTCAACACCAGCCAGGGGAGATAGCAGCCGACGATCTCGGCCACGGCCGTCAAGGCGAACAGGCCGGCGAGCTTGAAGAATTCGATCAAGGCTGTACCTTGGCCACTTCCTCCGCCACCAGACGCGCGAGTTGCTCCGGGCCGAAACTGGGCAGGCTGCGTCCATTGACGAAGAAGGTCGGCGTCCTGCTGACCTGCAGCGCGGTAAGGTCCTCGATGTCCTGCGCGAGCACCGCCTGAATCTCGGGCGTCTCCATATCCTGCCGGGCACGACCCATGTCCAGACCGGCGCGCGCCGCTGTTTCGAAGGCAGTGCCGATGTTGGGCGCCGCATGGTCGGCCCACTCCGGTTGGGCGGCCAGCAGCGCTTCAAGCACCGGGGTGTAAAGCCCCTGCTTGCGCGCTGCTTCCATGAGTTTCACGACCTGGTCCGAGCCGTGGTGGAAGGGCGCATAGCGCAGCGCAAGTCGAACCTTGCCCGGATGCTGGGCCATGATCTGCTTGACGATCGGATAGAAGGCGCGGCAGGTCTCACAGGCGGGGTCGAAGAATTCGACGATGGTGACCGGCGCGTTCTGCGGCCCGATGATCGGGGTGTGCATTCTTACAAGGCGGCTTTTCCCCACGTCGACGCGGGCGTCCTGATCGGCCTGCGTGCGGTCGCGATAGGCATCCATGCCGAAGTAGAAAGCCAGGCCGAGAATCAGCAGCACAGCAAGTGCCAACAGTTTTCTTGTGTTCATGTACGGGTCCTTTTCAGATAGATGGTCAGGGTGGCGGCGATGGTGAGGAAGGCCGCCAACGACAGCCAGGGGATCTGGATGTCGCCAAGGATGACCAGGGCCTGTTGGCTGCACGATGGGCCGGTACCGCAGGGCACCCGCCACTGCGGCACCCAGCCCGCAATCAGCGCGCTGTGATAGGCCGCCAGGGCAAGGCCAGCGAGCACGAACGGCATCGCATACACCGCGCCGCGCCGGTCCTCAGCGAACACGGCCATGCCCAGGATGAGGGCGAGGGGGAACATGGCGATGCGCTGGTACCAGCACAGCACGCAGGGCGTCATGCCCATGACTTCGCCAATGAAAAGTGCGCTCAGGGTCGCGGTGAGCGCGACGATCCAGGCGGCCAGCAGCCACCACCAGTGTGATTGTTTGTCATGCATTGAATTGAACTCTGTCGCGGCGATCGAGATTGCGGGGCCTTGGCGGGGCCGCCCTTACGAAGGCGGATGCCCAACATTGCACGTGGCCGCAGTCCTGCGGCACGTGCGTCACACAAGGACGTGCGGGACGATGCTGCCGATCAGGCAGCGCAGCGCCATTTAGGGCGTTCGGGCTCGGACGTGGGTGCGGACTTGCCAAGGGCGTGCGGCACATCGGCGAAGATCCGGCTCGAGTCATAGGTGGCGAGGCAGCACACATCGGGCAAGGCGGCGGTCGCCACCTGACAGAGACCGCAGTCCGGGTGGAGCGTCGGACCCGGCTCACCGGGTGATTCGTCG
>JAKLLJ010000116.1 GCA_023150215.1 Thauera sp.
CCGAGCGCCTCCTCGTCGCCAGGAACTGGCTGGCGCGCGTGCGCCGGCCGCTGGTGATCTAGATCGGCGCGGGCGAGAAGGGACCCAGCGTGCGCCGCTGCGCCGAGTCGAGCGGGGGGCGGTTGCTACGGATCAACCCGCAGGCCGAGCCCGCGCTGCCCGCAGGCGCGGTTCACCTGCGCTGCGGCGCCCTCGAAGGCATCGCGGCGATCCATGCTGCGGCGGACGACGGCGGGTAATCCGCCGCTGTTCGCGCCTTCCGGCGCTCCTACAGGGGCATTGCCGTGCCGGCTCGATCCGCCCTGCTTCGCCCTACCCGATACACCCGTGCCTCAAAGGGCGCCAGGTCCGTTTCGTGCGTTGCGGGGTGCGTGTCGACCGGGCGGTTGGCGAGCAGCAGGTGATCGTGGCGCAGCACCACCCCGGCGTGGGCGAAGCGTGCGGGACGGGCGCTCAGGTTGACGATCACCGCGATGCGCTCGCCGTCGAGCCGGCGCTGGTAGGCAAAGATCTGTGGGTCGTCCTTCATCAGCAGGCGGTAGTCGCCGACTACCAGAACCCGTTCGGCCCGGCGCAGCACGATCAGGCGGCGGTAGTGGTTGAGCACCGAGGCGGGGTCGCGTCGCTGCTGGGCGACGTTGATGCGGCGGTGGTTCGGATTGACCGCCAGCCACGGCCGCCCGGTGGTGAAGCCGGCGTTGGTGCCCTCGTCCCACTGCATCGGCGTGCGTGCCGGGTCGCGACCAGTGAGCACGAGGTCGGCGATGATGGACGGAGGGTCCTCGCCGGCTGCACGGCGCAGCGCGTAGTCGTTTTTCGCCAGCACGTCGTCGAAGTCCTCGATACGCTCGAAGATGCCGTTGCTCATGCCGATCTCCTGACCCTGATAGATGAAGGGCGTGCCCTCCATCAGGAAATACATCGTGGCGAGCGCGGTCGCGCTTTCGCGCCACAGCGCACCGGTGTCGCCCCACTTCGACACCACGCGCGGGATGTCGTGGTTCTCGAGAAAGAGCGCGTTCCAGCCCTTGCCGTGGAGCGCGTGCTGCCAGCGCGACAGCACCTTCTTGAGCGCGACCACGTCGAGCGGTGCACCCGGCTTGCGCGACCACAAGGCCAGGTGCTCGAACTGGAAGATCATGTCGAGGCGGCCACGGTCGGTGCCCACCCACTCCACCGCCTCGCGCGGGCCGACGCCGTTGGCCTCGCCGACGGTCATCACGTCGTAGCCCTTGAAGGTCTCGCGGCAGAGCTCGTCGATGTGCTCGAGCACACCGTCGACGTTCATGTGCATCGGGAACGATGGCACCCAGGGCAGCCGGCGCGGGTTGGGCATGTCGGGCAGGCCCGGCGTCTTGCGGATATGGCTCACCGCATCGATGCGGAAACCGTCGATGCCCTTGTCCAGCCATCCGCGCACGATGTCGTAAAAGGCCGTGCGCATCGGTGCGCAGTTCCAGTCGAGGTCGGGCTGGCGGCGGGTGAAGAGGTGCAGGTAGTACTGGCCGGTCGCCGGGTCTGGCGTCCATGCAGGGCCACGGAAGATGCTCTCCCAGTTGTTGGGCGGCCGCCCGTCGCGGCCGTCGCGCCAGATGTACCAGTCGCGCCGCGGGTTGTCGCGGGAAGCGCGCGACTCGACGAACCAGGGATGCTCGTCGCTGGTGTGGTTGAGCACCAGGTCGAGGATCAGCCTCATGCCGCGCCGATGCACCTCGGCGAGCAGGCGATCGAAATCCTCCATGGTGCCGAAGACCGGCAGGATGGCGCGGTAGTCGCGGATGTCGTAGCCGTTGTCATCGTTGGGCGAATCGAAGATCGGGCAGATCCAGATCACGTCGACACCCAGCCACTGCAGGTAGTCGAGCCGCGACAGCAGGCCGGCGAGATCGCCGATGCCGTCGCCGTTCGAATCCATGAAGCTGCGCGGATAGACCTGGTAGGCCACGGCGGATTTCCACCACGGGATCGTGGTGGGCAGGGGGAGGCGGGCTGAGGCGGACATGTTCGTGGGCTTGGGCGACTCCGCGGATTGTAGGCCTGCGCCTCGCCGGTGACGAGCCTGGCCGGCGCGGTGTCCGCCGGTGCGTGGCAGAATTCGACGGCCATGAACGAACGAACGCCCCCTGCCCCCTACCCCCGCCTGGTCGCCGACATCGGCGGCACCAATGCGCGCTTTGCGATCATCGAGTCGCCCGGCGCGGCACCGACTCATCTGCGCTCGATGCGCTGTGCAGACCATGCCGGACCGGAGGAAGCGCTGCAGGCGTGGCGGGCGGACACCGGCGCGGCGCTCCCCGAGGTCGCGGCCTTCGGCATCGCCACCCCGCTCACGGGCGACCAGGTGGCGATGACGAACCATCCCTGGCAGTTCTCCATCGGCGCGTTGCGCGCCGCGCTCGGCCTGCGGCGGCTCACCCTGGTCAATGACTTCACCGCCCTCGCCTTCTCCTTGCCCTTGCTCGGCGCTGACGATCTGCGCCCGGTCGGTGCCGGCAAGGCACAGCCTGGAGCGGCCTGCGGGCTGATCGGCGCCGGCACCGGACTGGGGGTCTCCGGCCTGCTGCCGGCACCGGGCGGCTACGTTCCGCTGCAGGGCGAGGGCGGGCATGTCAGCCTGCCTGCGAGCACGCCGCGCGAGGCCGCGGTGATCGGAGTGCTCGCGGCGCGCCACGGCCATGTATCGGCCGAGCGGGCGCTCTCCGGCCCGGGGCTGGTTGCCGTGCACGATGCGCTGCGTGCGCTGGACGGCGCGCCGGCGCTCGAGCTGGCGCCAGCGCAAGTGAGTGCGCGCGCGCTGGATGCAAGCTGCCCGTTCTGCGTTGAGGCAGCGGGCCTCTTCTGCGCGCTGCTCGGCACGGTGGCGGGCGATCTCGCCCTCACCCTCGGCGCGCGCGGCGGTATTTATATTGGCGGTGGCGTCGTGCCAAGGCTGGGGGAGCTCTTTTTGCGTTCCGCGTTTCGCGAACGATTCGTCGCCAAGGGGCGCTTCCGTCCCTGGCTGGAGCAGGTGCCGACGCAGGTGATTGTAGCGCCCAATGCCGCGCTCATCGGCGCCTCTGCCGCACTCGATGCGGTGATCGAGGTGGGGGTCAGCACCCGCGGGGTGTGATCCTCGGCGCGCGGAGCGAGCGTCTGGACGGGGGGAATTCGCGGCTTCCGCCGCCCCTACAGGAACCGACGCGGCCTGGTGCGGCGGGGGATTCGCGGCTGCCGCCGCTCCAAAGAGGCCGGGGCGCTTGCGGGTTTGTATGGCGTCCCCGCACGCACCGGTTTCACCGGCGATCCGGAACGACGCCGGTCTCTCCCCCCTAAACGGCACCTCCTTCAGGGGGCGCCCCGGATCGCCGCCGGTTTTTGTAGGAGCGGCGGGAGCCGCGAACGCTTGATCTGCCTGCGCTGAAAACAGCCGCTTCGACGCTTGTCGCCGCCAGATTCGTTGCAGCGCAACAGCGGCGAAAGTTTTATGCTTGTGCCGTAGCGCGGATTCGCTGCACTGCAGCGAAGTCCGTCCGGAGCTCGAACCAGAGAGGCGCATATGCGCGGCGACAAGGAAGCCGGCAAGACCCCGCCAGGGACGACACCCCCGGCACGACAGGACGCAGCGCTGCGGACTGCTGCCCAGGTCGAGCCTGCAGTGCTGCAAGCATTGCTTGAGGCCGCGCACGCCGACCCGTTCGCCGTTCTCGGCATTCATCCCGTCGTGGGCGGTCTCGTGCTGCGGGCCCTGCTGCCCGGCGCGCAGGCGGTGGTGGCGGTCGATGTGCGCGGCGAACCGCTGGTCACACTGGAGCCTCAGGACGGCAGCGCACTCTTCGTCGGCGCCCTGCCCGGCCGCAGCCCGCCACTGTCTTATCGCCTGCTGGTGCGCTGGTACGGCGGCGAGACGACGACGCTCGATGATCCCTACCGGTTCGGCGCGTTGATCGAGGGTCTTGACGTCTGGCTGCTTGCCGAAGGCAGTCATCACCGTCCCTATGAATGGCTGGGCGCACATCCGCAGGGGGTCGATGGCGCGTCCGGCACACGTTTCGCAGTGTGGGCGCCCAACGCGCGCCGGGTCTCGGTCGTGGGCGGCTTCAATGCCTGGGACGGGCGCCGTCACATGATGCGGCTGCGCCACGAGTGCGGCGTGTGGGAGATCTTCCTGCCCGAGGTCGGCGGCGGTGCGCTCTACAAATACGAGATCCTTGGTGCCGATGGGGTCGTGCGCCTCAAGGCCGACCCCTTCGCCTTCCGCGCCGAGCTGCGCCCGCAGACGGCGTCGGTGGTGCAGCGCCTGCTGCCCGGGGTGGCGGTCGACGACGCTCGCCGCCGCGCCAACGCGCTCGACGCGCCGATAAGCATCTACGAGGTCCATCTGGGATCCTGGCAGCGTGCGCCCGACGGCGGCTGGCTGTCGTACCGCGAGCTTGCCGCACGCCTCATTCCCTACGCGCTCGAGCTCGACTTCACCCACCTCGAGCTGCTGCCGGTGCACGAACACCCCTTCGACGGCTCCTGGGGTTACCAGCCCACCGGGCTGTACGCGCCGAGCGCACGCTTCGGCACGCCGGAGGACTTCCGCGCCTTCATCGACGCGGCCCGCGCGGCCGGGCTCGGGGTGATCCTCGACTGGGTGCCCGCGCACTTCCCGAGCGATGCGCACGGCCTGGCGGAATTTGACGGCACCCACCTGTACGAGCACGCCGACCCGCGCGAGGGCTTTCATCCGGACTGGAACACGCTGATCTACAACTACGGCCGCGCCGAGGTTCGCAACTACCTCGCCAGCAACGCGCTGTACTGGATCGAGCGCTTCGGTGTCGATGGGCTGCGCGTGGATGCAGTGGCCTCGATGCTGTACCGCGACTACAGCCGACGCGCTGGCGAATGGGTGCCCAATCGCCACGGCGGGCGCGAGAACCTGGAGGCAATCGACTTCCTGCGCCACATGAATCGCCTGGTCGGCACCGAGCGCCCGGAGGCGATCACGCTCGCGGAGGAGTCCACCGCCTTCCCCGGCGTCAGCCGCCCGCCCGCGCCCGACCTGCAAGGCGGCGGGCTCGGCTTCCACTACAAGTGGAACATGGGCTGGATGAACGACATCCTCGCCTACCTCGCGCGCGACCCGATCCACCGCAAGCACCACCACGACCAGTTGCGCTTCTCGCTGGTGTATGCCTTCAGCGAGAACTTCGTGCTGCCGCTGTCGCACGACGAGGTGGTGCATGGCAAGGGCTCGCTGCTGGCCAAGATGCCCGGCAACGACTGGCAGAAGTTCGCCAACCTGCGCCTGCTGTATGGCTACATGTGGGCGCATCCGGGCAAGAAGCTGCTGTTCATGGGCTGCGAGTTCGCTCCCCGGACCGAATGGAACGCCGACGCCGCCCTGCCCTGGCACCTGCTCGAGCACCCGCCGCACGCCGGCATGCAGCGCCTCGTGCGCGATCTCAACCGCGTGCTGAGCACCCAGCCTGCGCTCTACGAGCTGGACACGAGCGAGGACGGGTTCCGCTGGATCAGCCACGACGACGCCGAGCACTCGGTGCTGGTGTTCGAGCGCCGCGCACGCGATGGCCGCGTCGTGGTGGCTGCGTGCAACTTCACCCCGGTGGCACGCGAACACTGGCGGATCGGCATTCCCTCGGCGGGGGGGTGGCGCGAACTGATCAACACCGACGATGCGGCATATGGCGGCTCCGGCGTCACCAACGGCGTCGTGCACAGCACGGCGGTACCGTGGCAGGGCGAGGCGCAGTCGCTCGTGCTGCGCCTGCCGCCGCTCGCCGTGCTGATGCTTGTGCGCGCCGCTTGAGCCACCGCCGAACGGATTCCGACCGATGGCAGCGCGAGCCCCCCTCCTGTCCGTAGTCGCAGACCGCGCCGATGCGCTCGGCCGCGGGCAGCCGTGGCCACTCGGCGCGAGCCTGGCGGAAGACGCCGGCACGCCTGGAGTGAACTTCGCGGTGTGGGCACCGGACGCCGAGGCGATCGATCTCTGTCTGTTCGACGCCGAGGGCCGCAACGAACGCCTGCGCCTGCGCCTGCCGGCGTGCAGCGAAGGCGTCTGGCACGGCTTTCTCGCCGGCAGCAGCAGCGGCCTGGTGTACGGCCTGCGCGCGCACGGACCGTGGGCGCCGGAGCGCGGCCACTGGTTCAACCCCGCACGCGTGCTGCTCGACCCCTGGGCGCAGGAAGTCGTCGGGCGTTACGGCCGCCAGGGACCGGGGCCGGCCGGCGCGGTGACGCTCGCCGCAGAGCTCGATCTGTTCCGCGCCGCACGCGCCAACGACGCGCTGCAGCCCGACCCGACCGACAACGCCGAGTTCGCGCTCAAGGCGCGCGTGCCGGCGCCGGTCGCCCCGCGCACTCGCCCGCCCCGCCCTCACATTGCGCGGGCACGCACCGTTCTTTACGAAGCGCACGTGCGCGCGCTCACCCTGCGTCACCCCGGGATCCCCGCGGCGCTGCGCGGCAGCTACGCCGCGCTCGCCGATCCGACGATGCTCGCCCATTACCGCGCACTCGGCATCACCACCCTGTGCCTGCTGCCGCTGCATTTCCGCGCCGACGAGGCCGCGCTGCAGCGCCGCGGGCTCGCCAACCACTGGGGCTACGCGCCGATCGCCTGGCTGGCCCCCGAAACGCGCTATGCGAGCGGCCGCCCCGGCACCAGCCCGCAGTGCGAGCTGATGGACGCGATCGACGCCCTGCACGCCGCCGGCCTCGAGGTGGTGCTCGACGTGGTCTTCAACCACACCGCCGAGCTCGACGCCAACGGCCCGATGCTGTCTCTGCGCGGGCTGGCGAACGCGCGCGCCTATCACCTCACGCCGGATGCGCCCGCGCGCTACCAGGACTGGAGCGGCTGCGGCAACGCGGTGAATATGGGCGAACCACGCATGGTCGAGCTGGCGCTCGGTGCGCTGCGTCACTGGGCCACGCACTACGGTGTGGATGGCTTTCGCCTCGACCTCGCCGCCACCCTCGGCCGCGACCGCCACGGCCGCTTCGATGCCGGTGGCGCACTGTTCGCAGCGATCATGGCCGACCCGCAGCTCACTCGGCTGAAGTGGATCGCCGAGCCCTGGGATCTCGGGCCCGGCGGCTACCGGCTCGGCGCCTTTGCGCCCGGCTGGATGGAGTGGAACGATCGCTTCCGCGACACGATCCGGGCCTGGTGGCTGCGCGGCCGCGGCGACCGCAGCGCCTTCGTCCAGCGCTTCGCCGGCTCGGCCGCGGAGTTTGACCACGACCGCCGCGCCCCCACCGCGAGCGTCAATTTCATCTGTGCCCACGACGGCTTCACGCTGCGCGACGTGGTGAGCTTCGATCAGCGCCGCAACCATGCCAACGGCGAGCACAACCACGATGGTCATCCGCACGAGGCGTCGTGGAACTGTGGCGCCGAGGGCCCCACCGACGACCCCGCGGTGCTCGCCCTGCGCGCCCGCCTGCGGCGTGCCCTGCTCACCACCCTGCTGTGCGCCCAGGGCACGCCGATGCTGCTCGCCGGCGACGAACTGGGCCACAGCCAGGGCGGCAACAACAACGCCTACTGCCAGGACAACGCGACCACCTGGATCGACTGGGCGGCCGCCGATCGCGAGCTGCTCGCCTGCGTGCGCCGCCTGCTGGCGCTGCGTGCTGCGCACCCGGCGTTGCGCCAGGCCGACTGGCTGCGCGGCCCGGAACACGGCGAAGCCGCCTCGGTGCACTGGCTGCGTCCCGACGGGTCCGGGCTGCAGGCGGCGGACTGGCACGATGGCGGGACACGTGCGCTCGCGGTGCTATTGCGTCCGCCCGCCGCATCCGGCCCGAGCACGGCCCTCGCAGACGCCGTGGGCGAAGCCGGGCGTGCCGCCGTGCTGCTGATCAATCCGGACGCCGCCGCGTGTGCTTTCGTGCTGCCGCCGGGGCCGTGGAGGGCGGTCTTCGACAGCAGCCGTTGCGACGGCACACCGGCGCCGGAACCGGCGATCGCCGCCGCCCCCGTCCCATCTCGCACGGTGCCCGCACACGCCGTGCTCGTCCTCCTCGAATCCGAGCACAACCACCAGGAGTCCTGATCATGCCTGCCGAAGCCTCCAACCGACGACGACTCCTCACCCGCCGCACGCTCGCCCTCGTCCTCGCCGGAGGGCGCGGCTCACGCCTGCGCGACCTCACCAACGTACGCGCCAAGCCCGCGGTGCACTTTGGCGGCAAGTTCCGCATCATCGACTTCGCGCTCTCCAACTGCATGAACGCCGGCCTGCGCCGGATCGGCGTGATCACCCAGTACAAGTCGCACTCGCTGCTGCGCCACCTGCAGCGCGGCTGGAGCTTCCTGCGCAACGAGATGAACGAGTTCATCGACCTGCTGCCCGCACAGCAGCGCGTCGACGAGGAGCATTGGTACCAGGGCACGGCCGACGCGGTGTTCCAGAACCTGGACATCATCCGCAGCGCCACGCCGCTCGAGTACATCGTGGTGCTGGCGGGCGACCATGTTTACAAGATGGACTACTCGATCATGCTCGAAGACCACGTCGACAGCGGGCGCGGCGTGACCGTGGGCTGCATCGAGGTGCCACTCGACGAGGCGAAGGCCTTCGGCGTGATGGCGATCGACGACCATCGCCACATCACCGCCTTCGTCGAGAAGCCCGCTGCGCCGCCGGCGATGCCCGGCAACCCGGGCATGGCGCTGGCGAGCATGGGCATCTACGTGTTCACCGCCGACTACCTCTACCGCCTGCTCGAGCAGGACGCGAGCAATCCGGACTCCAGCCACGACTTCGGCAAGGACCTGATCCCGCGCGCGGTCGCCGAGCACCAGGCCTTCGCCCATCCGTTCGCGATGTCGGCGATCGCCACGCCGCCCTTCTCCGGCCCCTACTGGCGCGACGTCGGCACGGTGGACGCCTACTGGGCGGCCAACCTCGACCTCGCCTCGACCACGCCGGCGCTCAACATGTACGACAAGGACTGGCCGATCTGGACCTACCAGGAGCAACTGGCACCGGCCAAGTTCGTGCACGACCTCGACGGCCGCCGCGGCACGGCGATCAACTCGCTGGTGTCGGGCGGCTGCATCGTGTCGGGCTCGACGGTACGGCAGTCGGTGCTTTTTTCCAACGTGCTGGT
>JAKLLJ010000117.1 GCA_023150215.1 Thauera sp.
TCGTCGCAGCGCGACGAGGGCTACCTTACTGGGGCACACACCCTCTCAGGTGGGCCCTGGCGCACGTCGGCATGATTCTGCATCTCGCTCTTCCCCACCTTCGCCATGCACCTCTGCCGTTTTGAACATCGCGCGCAGGCCGACCAGGCGGCCGTCCTCGATCACCGCGCGCTTGCTGATGCCGCGCGCGGGGTCAGCGTAGGACAGCGCCTCGTCGCCGTCGAGGCCGAGCAAGGCGTCGAGCTCGGCCAGCCAGACCGCCGGGATCGGGCGGTCGTGCGCCACCCGCATCACCACCGCCGGCTGCTCGCGGCCGGCCAGCGCAAGCGAGGCGTAGGCGAAGCGTTCCAGCCACGGCGACAGGCGCGCCGCCTCCTCCGCCACCGTGCGCCCCGCACGCTCGGCGCGCACAAGCAGCATCCGGTTCGGCAGCTCGACCGGCGCGACTCGGATCGCGGCGTGCTTCAGCTCGGGCTGCTTCGACAGCGGATCGAAGTCGCTGCCAAAGAGCAGGTTGACGCCCGCCGAGTTGAGCACCTTGCGCCCCCAGTGCATGCCCACGAAGGCCTGCCCACGGCGCAGCCCGGCCGAGGTCGCCACGCGCAGCACCAGCTCGCCATGCCGGCTCGCCACCTTCGCGAGGTCGCCATCGACCAGGCCGTGACGCGCCAGGTCCTGCGGATGCAGCTCGATGCGCGCCTCATCGACGTGGCCGTACAGGCGCGCCACCTTGCCGCTGCGGCTCATGCCGTGCCAGTGGTCGCGCAGGCGACCGCTGGTGAGCGCGAGCGGGTAGCGCATGCTGGTGGCCTCGGCGGTGAGCGCACGGCCCGCCACCACGAAGCGCGCACGCCCGTCCGCCGTCGCGAAGCGGCCGTCGGCATACAGCCGCGCCCGTGTGCCGGCCTCCGCCACCCTCGCCCCCGCGGGAAAGGGCCACTGCTGCGGCCCTGCGCACTCGAGCACTGCATGGTCGAGACCGCTGATGTCGAGATCACGCCCGACGGTGGTGGCGACGTGCTCGGCGAAGATCTCCGCCGGCCCGGCGTAGCCGAACATGCGTGCCGCCTCCGGCTTGCCGATGCGCGGCCCGAGCGCACGTGCAAAGTCGCACACGATGCGCCAGTCGGCGCGCGCCTCGCCCGGCGCCGGCACCGCCGCACGTACGCGGCTGATGCGGCGCTCGGAGTTGGTCACCGTGCCCTCCTTCTCGCCCCAGGTCGCGGCCGGCAGCACCAGATCGGCGAAGGGCGCGGTCTCGGTATCGGCAAAGGCCTCCTGCAGCACGACAAAGTCGCAGGCAGCGAGCGCCTCGTGCACCAGCGCCTGCTCGGGCATGGACTGCGCCGGATTGGTGCATGCGATCCAGATCGCCTTGACGCGGCCGGCGCGCGCGGCGCGGAACAGCTCCACCGCGCTCAGCCCGGGCTCGGCCGGCACACTGTCCACGCCCCACAGGCGCGCAACCTCGGCGCGGTGTGCCGGATTGGCGAGCTCACGGTGCGCCGGCAGCAGGTTGGCCAGGCCGCCGACCTCGCGCCCGCCCATCGCGTTGGGCTGGCCGGTGAGCGAGAACGGCCCGCAGCCGGGGCGGCCGATCTTGCCGGTGGCGAGCGAGAGCGCGATCAGCGCGGTGCCGTTGTGGGTGCCGTGGGTGGACTGGTTGAGCCCCTGGCACCACAGCGACAGTGCCGCCGGCGCCGCACCCCACCAGCGCGCCGCGGTGACGATGTCCGCTGCCGGCACCCCGCACACCGCCGCGGCAATCGCCGGCGTCACCCCGCGCACATGCGCGCGCAGCGCCTCGAAGCCTTCGGTGTGGGCGGCGATCCAGGCTTCTTCCACCCACCCCTCGCACACCAGCACGTTGAGCATGGCGTCGAGCAGCCAAACGTCGGTGCCGGAGCGGATCGGCAGGTGCAGGTCGGCCACCGCCGCGGTGTCGGTGCGGCGCGGATCGACCACGATGATTTTCATCTCCGGCCGGCGCACCTTCGCCGCCTCGATGCGGCGAAACGCGACCGGGTGCGCCCAGGCCGGATTGGCACCGGCGATCAAAATGGTGTCGGCGTGGTCGAAATCCTCGTAGCAGCACGGCGGCGCGTCGGCGCCGAGCGTGGACTTGTAGGCGGCGACCGCGCTCGACATGCACAGGCGCGAGTTGGTATCGATGTTGTTGCTGCCGATCAGCCCCTTCATGGCCTTGTTGAAGACGTAATAGTCCTCGGTGAGGAGCTGGCCGGAGATATAGAACGCGACCGCGTCCGGACCGTGGGTGTGGATGATGTCGGCGAAGCGCTGCGCGGCGACATCGATCGCCGCGTCCCAGCCGATGCGCGCGTGCGCCTCACCGCGACGGGTGCGGTAGGCCGGGTAAAGCAGCCGGGTGTCGTGGCCGGCGGTCAGGTGCAGGGTCGCGCCCTTGGTGCACAGGCGGCCGAAGTTGGCCGGGTGCGCGGGATCGCCGCGCACGCCGGTGATGCACGCGCCGTCGTGCGCGATCAGCACGCCGCAACCGACACCGCAGTAGGGACAGGTGGCGCGGGTTTCGCCGGTCGCGCTGGCAGCTGCGGTGGCCCTGGGGGCGGAGAGCGCACCGTCGGCGGCGATCGGCGGCACGGCGCTGCGCGGAAGGATCGGAATCATGGTTCGCCTCGTGGGTCGGTTCAGGATCGGGTCAGCAGGAACAGCAGCACCAGGTTCAGCAGCAGCGAGGCGAGCGCGACCAGCTTCAGCGCCAGCGTCGGCCTGCGCTCGAGCAGCGGCGCACGGCGCGGCACCGCGAGCGGCTGCCAGGCGCCGCGCTCGAGCGCAAGGCGAAACTCCTCGGCGGTCTCGAAGCGGGCCTCGGGCGTGCGCGCGCAGGCCTTGAGCAGCACCGCCTCCAGCCAGGCCGGCGTGTCGGGACGGTAGCGGGTGGTCGGGACGGGCTCGCCGAAGCGCGGATGCTGGAACGGCTCGACCTCGCCATAGGGGAACTTGCGCGTGAGCAGCTCGTACAGGGTCACCCCGCAGGCATAGAGGTCGGAGGCCTCGTTGGCCGGCGTGCCGGCGAAGAGCTCGGGCGCCATGTAGGACGGCGTGCCCGGGTTGTTGATCTCGCGCAGGTCCTCCGCCTCGCTCGCCGCCACGCCGAGGTCGAGCAGGCGCAGCGCGCCGTCGCGGCCCAGGTGCAGGTTGTCGGGCTTGATGTCGCGATGCACGATGCCCAGCCGGTGCAGCACGCCGACCAGGCGCAGCATGCGCGCACCAAGCTCGGCCACCTCGTGCGGGCGCAGGCGCTCGCCGCGCGCGAGCAGGGCCTTCAGGCTCTCGCCTTCGTGCCAGCTCATCAGGTAATACAGATGGGCGCGCGCGGGCCAGTCGGCCACCTGCGGGAATCCCTGCGCCGGCACCCGGCGCGCGAGCCACTCCTCGCGCACCAGCGCGCGCCGCGCGTCCTCGTCGTGCTCGTGGGCCGGCAACAAGGTCTTGAGCACCCAGCGCGGGGCGGTGTTCGCGCCTGCCGGCGCTCCTACAGGAACCTTCGCGGTTTGGGCGGATGTCGTCGTGGTTCGGGGCGATGCGGTCGCCGTCCGAGTCAATGTAGGAGCGGCGGAAGCCGCGAATGCAGCCACGCAGCCAGCGACGTGATCGCCGGGGACCACCGCCGCATTCGCGCCTGCCGGCGCTCCTACGGGAACCGTCGCAGGGCAGACGCGATACAGCACGGTGAGCCGCGACACATGCAGCACCGCCTCCACGCGCAGGCCGTCGAGCGTGTCGCCCTCGGCCAGGCGCGGCGGCAGCGGCAGGCGGCGGCCGGCGGCGAGACGGTCGTGCAGGTTGTCGGCGGGCAGCGCCCGCACATGGGCAACCAGCGCGCTGGCGTTGTCGTTGCCCCCGGCGCGCAGCGCGGCGTCGACGAGGGCGTCGGCGGCGGCCTGCGGGTCCAGGCCCGCTTCCGTCACCTCCGCCCCAGTTCTCCACGCCTCGGGTCTCCGTGCCTCAGTTCCCCCTGCCTCAATCCCAGCCGCCGCCCCCTCTGCCGCCGCCCCAGGCCACCCTGCCCCGGTCCCCGCCGCTGTTCCCCCTGCACCCCTTCCCCTCGCCTCGCCCGCCCGACGCGCGAGCAGCGCCGCAATCGCCTCGTCGCCCAGCGCATTCCACACCCCGTCGGTCAGCAGCACGAAGACGTCGCCCGCCGCCAGCTCGCCGTCGTCGTGATCGACCAGCAGGCGCGACTCCAGCCCCACCGCGCGGCGCAACACGTTGCTGAGCTCCGGGTGCGGCCAGGTGTGGTCCTCGCTCAGGCGCAGCAGCGCGCCATCACGCCAGAGGTAGGCGCGCGAATCGCCCACATGGGCGAGATGCCAGCGCCGCCCGCGCAGCACCAGCGCTGTGAGCGTGGTCGCCATGCCCGCCGTCTCGGCGGTGCGCGCCGACTGCGCGAGCAGCCAGCGGTTGGTTGCGCCGAGCACGGTGTCGAGCGACTTCTCCACGCTCCAGGTGTGGGCGGTGGAGAAGTAGTCGGCGAGCAGACTGCGCACGGTGTATTCCGCTGCCTCGCGGCCGTGGGCGTGGCCGCCGACACCATCGGCGATCGCCAGCAGCACGCCCTTGGCCGCCCGCTCCGCGCCCTCGGGCATCGCGGCGGCGACGAAGTCCTCGTTGGCCGGGCGCGGGCCGGTCCGGGTGGCGTGGCCGAGGTGGATCTCCAGGGGGGTCAGGTCTTTCATGTGCTCATTCGCCTTTCTCGACGCCTGAAGCCAACGGGAGCGGGACGAGTGAATTCAAGACCTGACCGCGCTCAGATCTTCGCCGAGGTGAGGTGCGCCGCGCCCCACGTGGTCCGCCACCGCGTCTTCACCGCAGTCAGCCCCACCAGCGCGAACACCGCCAGCGCGGCAAAGATGAGGAAGCCCGCCTGGTAGCTGCCGGTCATCTCGCGCGCGAAGCCGAGCGAGGACGCCAGGTAGAAGCCGCCGATGCCGCCCGCCATGCCGACCAGCCCGGTCATCACCCCGATCTCGCGGCGGAAGCGCTGCGGCACCAGCTGGAACACCGCGCCGTTGCCCATGCCCAGTGCCAGCATCGCACCCACGAACACGGCCAGCGCCATCCACGCCTCGGGCAGGCCGACGCTGACGATGGCGAGGAAGATCGCCGCCAGGATGTACATCACGGTCAGCGACTTCACCCCGCCGATGCGATCGGCCACGTTGCCGCCAATCGGGCGCACCAGCGAACCGGCGAACACGCAGGCCGCGGTGAAATAGCCCGCCATCTTCGGATCCAGCCCGTACTGGGTGTTGAAGTAGATCACCAGCGACGAGGCCAGGCCGACGAAGCCGCCAAAGGTGACCGCGTAGAAGAACATGAACCACCACGCGTCCTTGTCCCTGAGCACCGCCAGGTACTCGGCGAAGCGCTTGGGCGGCGGCGCGCCGGGCGCGTCCTTGGCCATGAAGCAGAAGGCCACCAGCACGATCACCAGCGGAATCAGCGCCAGCCCGAACACGTTGTGCCAGCCGAAGGCCATCGCCAGTCCGGGCGCGAACAGCGCCGCGAACGCGGTGCCGGAGTTGCCGGCGCCGGCGATCCCCATCGCCGTGCCCTGGTGCTCGGGCGGATACCAGCGCGAGGCCAGCGGCAGCGCCGCCGCGAACGACGCCCCCGCCACGCCGAGGAACACGCCCAGCACCAGCACCTCGTTGAAGGAATGCACGCCCGCCACCCAGGCATAGGCCAGCGCACCGATCACGATGAGCTGGCCGATGATCGCCGCCTTCTTCGGCGACAGCCGATCGACCACCACCCCCATCACCATGCGCAGGATCGCCCCCGCCAGCACCGGCGTGGCCACCATCAGGCCCTTCTGCGCATGCGACAGCCCGAGGTCGGCGGCGATGCCCACCGCCAGCGGGCCGAGCAGCACCCACACCATGAAGGCGAGGTCGAAATACAGGAAGGCGGCGATCAGCGTCGGCGTGTGGCCGGCCTGCAGGAAGGATTTCTTGTCCATGTCGGGCTCCAGAGTCGTGCATCGTGCGTCGTGCGCACCGCGGGTGCGGGGCGTTCCAGCGCATGACTCCGTTGCCAAATCGACCCGCCGGCGCTGGCGGGTCCGACGCTGTGCCGATCAGTGTTCAGCAAGCGTCGTGCCAGATTTGAAATCGTTCTAAATCAGGCAGTTGGGGGTACGACTCGAGGGTGGTCATGCACCAGCTTGGTGTGCAGTGCACAAGCGCGGTGCGTGCGGAACTGCGCTGAGGGCGACCGACCAATTCACGCCCGCCGGGCGTATGATTCGCACCCGACGTGCGCTGTTTCCTGCGCCGCAACATGACTCGAAGGATACGGCGAATTGAAGATTCGCGAGGTCCAGCACCCGGCTCGTGTCGTTCCGCTGGCGTTCCTGATCACGATCCTGATCGGAACGGCACTGCTCATGCTGCCCATGGCCCGCGCCGATGCCGTGAGTGCACCCTGGGTCGTGGCCTTGTTTACTTCGGTATCGGCAGTGTGCGTGACCGGCCTGGTGACGGTGGACACCGGAACCTACTGGTCCTCGTTCGGGCAGTGGGTGATCATGGCGATGTTCCAGATCGGCGGCTTCGGCATGATGACGGCCGCCACGCTGCTCGGGCTCATGGTGAACCGCTCCTTCCGGTTGCGCACGCGGCTCACGGCGCAGGCTGAAACGCACGCCATCGGTATCGGCGACGTCACCAGCGTGGCCAAATTCGTGCTTTGGGTGACGCTGATCGTCGAACTGATCGCAGCGCTGACGCTCAGCGCGCGCCTGCGAATCGCTTACGAGCTGCCCTGGGCCGATGCCGCCTGGAGCGGTCTCTTTCACGCCATCTCCGCCTTCAACAACGCGGGATTCTCGATCCACGCAGACGGCCTGGTGCGCTACGCGACCGATGGCTTCATCCTCGTCCCCATCATGTTCGCGATTGTGATCGGTGGCCTGGGCTTTCCTGTCCTGCATGACCTGCGCCGGAAGTTTGCAACGCCGCACCACTGGTCGGTGAACACCAAGCTGACACTCGTGGGCACTGCCCTGCTGCTCACAGGCGGCACGATTCTGCTCCTGGGCTTCGAGTGGTCGAACCCGCGCACGCTCGGAGGGATGCCTCCCGTGGACAAGGCGCTTTCGGCGATCTTCGCCTCGGTCTAGGCACGCACGGCTGGCTTCAATTCAATCGACATCGGCGCGCTGACGCATGAAAGCCTCGGGCTGCATTACTTCCTGATGTTCATCGGCGGCGGCAGTGCCGGCACGGCCGGTGGCGTCAAGGTGGGCACCGCGATGATCCTGGTGATGCTGGTGATCGCGGAGGTCCGGGGCCGGATGGACACCGAGGCTTTCGGTCGGCGTATCAGCCATTCCGCCCAGCGCCAGGCCATCGCCGTGCTTGTCCTCAGCAGCGCCGTGATCGTGCTGGGCACGGTGTTCATCCTCCACACTACCGACATCGGGTGATCTCGGCTTTTGCAACCGTGGGCCTGTCCACCGGCATCACTGCCGAGCTGCCCGAATCCGCCCAGCTGATGCTGATCGTGCTGATGTACGTCGGCCGGGTTGGAACGATCACACTGGCGGCATCGCTCGCACTGGGCGAGCATCGGATGCCGTTCCGCTATCCGGAGGAACATCCCGTTGTTGGCTAGGCTATTTACCGAGCAGTTCGCCTTCTCGAAAGGCGACAGTGTGGTCGTGATCGGGCTGGGGCGCTTTGGTGGCGCCGTGGCCAACTCCCTGATGCAACTCGGGCACGACGTGATGGGGATCGACCGCGATGCCGAGCCGGTTCATGAGTGGGCGGATCTGCTCACCCACGCCGTACAGGCGGACTCGACCAACGCGATGACCATGCGCCAGCTCGGCGTGGCGGACTTCGCCCACGCCATCGTGGGCATCGGCGGCGATCTCGCGGCCAGCCTGATGACGGTGATGGCACTGACCGAACTCGGAATTCCCGATATCTGGGTCAAGGCAATGACGCCCGAGCATGGAAAGATCGCCGAACGCATCGGCGCGCATCACGTGGTCTACCCGGAGGCCGACATGGGAGAGCGCGTCGCCCACCTCATCAGCGGACGAATGATGGACTACATTGAATTCGACGACGGCTTTGCCATCGCGAAGATCCAGGCGCCGCCAGCCACGCACGAGCTTTCGCTCGCGGAATCCTTGGTGCGCGAGCGGTTCGGCGTCACCGTCGTCGGCATCAAGCGCGCACATGAAGACTTCCAGCACGGCAAGCCGAGCAGCGTGGTGCGGCCCGGTGATCTGCTGATCGTCTCAGGGCCAACCAAGAAGGTGGAAGCGTTTGCGGCCAGTGGACGGAGACGCTAGGCCGGCCAACCCGCTAACGGCAACTGCCCGGCAGTCCTGCCGACGCGTCCCTCGTGTCATCTCCGAAAAGGCCTCCGAAAAATGCTCAACTGGATCCTGAGTCAATTCAAGCACCAGTCGGCTGAAGATCTCGAGCGGGCGCGCGAACTGCTCAAGGCGGCCGAGAGGGGTGGCGCACACGTGAACCTTGCGCAGGCACGCGAGCTTGCTCGGGCGCTCGGGGTCGACGTGGAGGCGAATGCAAGCGCCGGTCAGGTCATTCACGCAATCCGACGCTACCTCGGTCACCGTGGCGAGCGGTGAGTCTGCCAGCACCGAAAGCTGAAGAACGCGGTTACTGGCCGCTCGAAACACAAAGTGTCCAACGGCGGGTACGGGGGCGACGACAGTCAGCGCCCCCCTGCCCCACCAGCCAAGGCATTTCTCGAAATCCATCGAACGCACACATCCGGACAGGGCACTCAGCGCGACGCCCATCACCGCCGCACAGGCCGCCGTCAGGCCAGCTGCGCAAGCAGCAAGACATCGAGCAGCAAGGCGCCGATCGCGAGCACCTTCCAGAACCGCACGGGATCGCGCTCGATCAGCGCCGGGCGGCGGCGCTGGTGGTCGGGGTTGGGATGGTGGAGCTCATGCACGAACTCCGACAGCTCGGCCTGGCGCTGGGCGGGATCGGGGTCGAGCGCGCGGCACAGCGCTTCATCGACCCACGACGGGATCGCGCGCTCGTCGTCC
>JAKLLJ010000118.1 GCA_023150215.1 Thauera sp.
CGACCGCCGTCACCCGGGCGCCGCGGGCCGCCAGCCAGCGCGCATGACGACCGCTGCCGCAGGCGTAGTCGAGCGCCGTTGATCCCGGCGCGATCAAGGCGGCGAAGCGGCGCACCCCGTCGGAGGGGGCGGCGGGCGTGTCGGGCGTGCTGATCATCGGCGTGCCTTGCGGGGGGGCGAAGAGAGAGCGGGATTCTAGCGCCTTGCGGGTCGCGCTCAGGTTTTCCGCGCCTGAAAGGCTCGCCGCTGCCGCCGCGCCTGCAGGGAGCCATCGAGGCGGCGACAGCGCATCTCGTTCATGCGATTGTTCCGGTGCGGAAGGGCGCTGCGCGGCGGCTTCTGTGCTATACAGGCGAAGTTCGAACGCCCGCGATCATGCGGTGAGTTCGCCGATCGTCGCCTGTGCTCACGTGAACCTGTCTTCGTTGCGCAGCCTGCTCCGTTTCCTGCGTCCGCGCCCCGCGTCGCGATCGGCGCTGTCCTCGGTCGACGTCGTGCTGTCACCGGCACCGGCAGGGCACGAGGCCGCCGCCAGTCCCGCGCCGGCGCCCTGGCTCACCCCAGGCCCGCTCGCGGATGCCACCGCTCCCGTACCGCATGCCGCCGCCGAGTCCTACCGCGAGGTCGTGGATTCGCTCAGCGAGGTGGTGTTCCGCACCGACGAGAGCGGTCGGCTGGTGTTCCTGAACGATGCCTGGAAAGACCTTTCGGGCTTCGAGCTGGATTACAGCCGCCAGCATCCGCTCACCGATTTCCTGCACCCGGACGACCGCCTGCGTGCGCGGGATGCGATTCGCGGCCTGCTTGCCGGTGACGGCCAGGAGTGGTCGGACGAGCTGCGCCTGCGCACGGGGTCGGGCGAGATCCGCTGGGTGGGCGTCACCGCGCGCGCGCTGCGCGACCGCGCCGGACATGAGGCCGGCATCGCCGGGACGATCGACGACATTTCGGCGCGCAAGATCGCCGAGTTCAGCTTGCGCAACCTCAACCAGGAGCTCGAAACGCGGGTGCGCTCGCGCACTGCCGAACTCGAAGCCGCGGTGCGCGAGCTGGAGGCATTCTCCTATTCGGTCTCCCATGACCTGCGCGCGCCGCTGCGCGCGATCGATGGCTTCGCGCGCATCCTCGCCGAGGAGGTCGGGCCGCAGCTCGCGCCGCAGCATCGCGAGCAACTCGCCCGCATCCGCGCCGGCGCCGAGCGCATGGCCATCCTCATCGACGCCCTGATCGATCTCGCCACGGTTTCGCGCCAGCCCCTGCGCCGACAGACGGTGGATCTGTCGCAGCTGGCCGAGTCCGTGATTCGCGAGCTCCAGGCCGAAACGCCCGATCGCGCGGTCGCGGTCGAGATCACCCGCGATCTTGCGGTGGTCGCCGATCCGGCGCTGATGCACGTGCTGCTCGACAACCTGCTGCGCAATGCGTGGAAGTTCACCGCACGGACCGAGGGTGCGCGGATCGCCTTTGGCGCAACGCGCGAGGGGGGGCGCACGCTGTTCCATGTCGAGGACAATGGCGCCGGGTTCGACATGAACTATGCCGGCAAGCTCTTCCAGCCCTTCCAGCGCCTGCACGGGCAGGAGGAATTTCCCGGGACCGGCATCGGCCTGGCCACCGTGCAGCGCATCGTCGCCCGTCACGACGGCCGCGTGTGGGCGAGCGCCGAGCCGGGCGCCGGTGCGCGCTTCTGCTTCACCCTGGGGCATTGAGCGATGGCGGTGCTCGCAACCGAGTCCGATGCAAACGTGACAAAGGCCCCAGCCGTCTTTGTTGCACTGCAGTATAATGGAACGATTCCAATGCGGATTCTGTGTCCGCAGCCCCCTAGCCTGTTCCTCCTTGCCGCACCTCCCATTGCCGCACCCCACTCGGATCTCAGGTGGCCACCATGAAAGAAAAGCACTATCTGACCCCGCTTCTCGAACCACGCTCCGTCGGCATCATCGGCGCCAGCGAGCGGGAGGCTTCGCTCGGCAGTGTGTTGATGCGCAACATGCTCGAGGCCGGCTACAAGGGCAAGCTGTTCGCCATCAATCCGAAGCACGAGAAGGTCCATGGCGTGGCCTGCTACAAGTCGGTGGAAGATGTGCCGCAGCGCCTCGACCTGGCCGTGGTCGCCGTGCGCGCAGAGAAGGCGCCAGCGCTGGTCGATGCCTGCGGGCGCGCCGGCGTCAAGGCGGTGATCCTGCTGTCGGGTGGCTTCTCCGAATCCGGTCCGCGCGGCGCGCTGCTCGAGCGCCAGGTCATCGAGGCCGCCCATCGCCATCGCATCCGCCTGCTCGGGCCCAACTGCCTGGGCATCATGCGCCCGCAGCTCGGCGTCAACGCCACCTTCGCGCACGCCAGCGCGCTCAAGGGCAGTATCGGCCTGATCTCGCAATCGGGCGCGCTGTGCGCGGCCATCCTCGACTGGGCCAAGCCGAACAACGTCGGTTTCTCCACCGTGGTCTCGCTCGGCTCCTCGTCCGACATCGACTTCGGCGAAGTCCTCGAGTACATGATTTCGGACCCGCGCACCGAGAGCATCTTCCTCTACGTCGAAGGCATCCGCGACGCCCGCCGCTTCATGAGTGCGCTGCGCGGTGCGGCGCGCGTCAAGCCGGTGCTGCTGATCAAGGCCGGACGCCATCCCAACGCCTCGCGTGCGATCCTGTCGCACAGCGGCGCGCCGCTCGGTGACGACGCGGTGTTCGACGCCGCGCTGCGCCGCGCCGGCGTGATCCGCCTGTATAACATGGGTCAGCTGTTCGCCGCTGCCAACGCGCTGTTCTCGCACTTCCGCCCGCGCGGCAACCGGCTCGCGATCATCACCAACGGCGGCGGTCCGGGCGTGATGGCGGCCGACCGTGCCGCCGACATCGGCATTCCGCTCGCCGACCTGTCCGAAGCCACGGTCGAGAAGCTCAACGCCTGCCTGCCGGCGGGCTGGTCGCACGGCAACCCGATCGACATCCTGGGCGACGCGGGCCCCGAGCGTTTTCGTGCCGCTCTCAAGGCCGTGCTCGAAGGCCCGAACGTGGACGGCGTGCTGGTCATGCTGACGCCGCAGGCGGTCACCGATCCCACCGGCGTGGCCGATGCGGTGATCGAACTCGAGAAGACCGCCGACAAGCCGGTGCTGGTGTGCTGGATGGGCGAGGAGCTCGTCGGCGAGGCGCGCGGCAAATTCAGCGCCGCCGGCATCCCGCACTTCCGCACGCCCGAGCCCGCGGTCGAGCTGTTCAGCCACATCTCGGCCTATTACCAGAACCAGAAGCTGCTGATGCAGACGCCGTCCTCGCTGTCGCACCTGCCTGCACCCTCGATCGAGAGCGCGCGCCTGGTCATCGAGATGGCACTGTCCGAGCGTCGCAAGAAGCTCAACGAGATGGAGTCGAAGGCGCTGCTGGCGGCCTTCCGCATCCCGATCGCGCAGACCGTGGTCGCGCGCTCGGCGGCCGAGGCGATGGTGCTCTCGGCGGAGATCGGTCTGCCGGTGGTGATGAAGATCGACTCGCCGAACATCGTGCACAAGTCGGAAGTCGGCGGCGTGCGCCTGAACATCCGCAGCCTGGCGGCGGTGCGCTCGACCTATCAGGAGATCATCGACGAGGTCAAGCGCGCGCAGCCCGACGCGACCATCAACGGCATCGCGATCGAGCCGATGATCCAGAAGCGCAATGGCCGCGAGCTGGTGGTCAGCGTCAAGCGCGATGCGGTGTTCGGCCCGGCGATCACCTTCGGCGAAGGCGGCAACCTGGTCGAGGCCAACCGCGACGTCGCCGTCGCCCTGCCCCCGCTCAACAGCTTCCTGGTCAAGGACATGATCCGCTCGACGCATATCGCGGCCCGCCTTGGCGAGTTCCGCAACATGCCGGCGGTGGACATGGGCGCGCTCGAACTCGTGCTGCTGCGCATCTCCGAGATGGTCTGCGAGCTGCCGTGGATTACCGGCATGGAGATCAACCCCTTGATCGTCGACGAGAATGGCGTGGTCGCCGTCGACGCCAGCATCGTGGTCGAAAACGTATCGCCGACCGCGGACCGCTACGACCACATGGCGATCCACCCCTACCCCTCGCATCTCATCAGCACGTGGACGGTGCCCGACGGCACCACGGTGACGATCCGTCCGATCAAGCCGGAGGACGCCGAGCTCGAGGTCGACTTCGTGCGCACCCTGTCGGCCGAGACCAAGTACTACCGCTTCATGAACACGATGCGCGAACTACCGCCGGCCATGGTCGCGCGCCTCACCCAGATCGACTACGACCGCGAGATGGCCTTCGTCGCCACGCTGGAGGCCAACGGCGCCGAACACGAGATCGGGGTGTGCCGTTACGCGGTGAACCCGGACGGCGAGTCCTGCGAGTTCGCGGTGGTGGTGGCCGATGACTGGCAGCACCGCGGCCTCGCCCGCAAGCTGATGGGGGTGTTGATCGAGACCGCACGCAGCCGCGGGATCCAGTACATGAACGGGGTCTTCCTCGCCAACAACGAGCGCATGCTCAAGTTCGTGCAGAAGCTCGGCTTCGTGCTCAGCAACGACCCCGAGGACAGCTCGGTCAAGCTGGGCGTGCTTGCCCTGCAGGATTGAGCGATGCCGGCAACGATCGAGCACATCGACTTTCACGGCCTGCCCGCGCTGCGACTGGCGACTGCGTCGGGCGCACGCGCGGTAGTGGCGTTGCAGGGTGCGCAGGTGCTGTCGTGGACACCGCCTGGCGGCGTCGAACGCCTGTACCTGAGCCCGCGTGCATGCTTCGACGGTCGCTCGCCGATCCGCGGCGGTGTGCCGGTGTGCTTTCCGCAGTTCGCCGATCTCGGTCCGCTGCAGGCCCACGGGTTCGCGCGCACGCTGCCGTGGGCGGTGGTGAGCGAGCGCACCGGCAGTGACTTCGCGCTGCTCGGCCTCGGCTTGACCGATAGCGAGGCGAGCCGCGCGCTGTGGCCGCATGCCTTCCGCGTCGAGCTCCACGTGCTGGTCGAGGACAGCCGGCTCGAACTCGAGCTGGAAGTGGAGAACCCCGGTGACGAGACGCTCGAATTCACCGCGGCGCTGCACACTTACCTCGCCGTGCGCGAGGTCGAGGAGTCGCGCATCGAGGGCCTGCATGGTTTCTCGTATCGCGACAAGACGGCTGCCAACCGGGTCACGCGCGACAGCGGCGATGTGCTGGTGATCGAAGCCGAGACCGATCGCGTGTATCACGACGTCAATCGCCCGGTGTTGCTGCGCGAGTACGACCGCAGCCTCGGTATCAATGCCGACGGTTTCCCCGACGTGGTGGTGTGGAATCCGTGGGTCGAGCGCAGCGCGGCAATCCCCGACCTGCCGGAAGGCGGCTTTCGCCACATGCTGTGCATCGAGGCCGCCGCTGCCCGCCAGCCGGTGCAATTGCCGGCGGGTGAAGCCTGGTGGGGGCGGCAGACCCTGGTGGCGCTCTGAGCCAGCGCGTGTCGGTGGGCGTGCTGCCGGAAAGGTTCGCGGCTTCCGCCGCTCCTACCCCCATGCAGGAGCGGCGGAAGCCGCGAACGAACCCCGTCCCACCACCGCCCCTACCCCACCTCTCCCCGCGTCGCGGTCGCTGCGGGTTGATCTCGCCACGCTGCTTGCTGCACTATCCCGCCCTTCGTTTCCTTTGCGCCGCAGCCCTGTCCGCCCATGCTCCCTCCGATCGAATACCGCATCGCCGATGAACTCGGCGTCTCGCCGCGCCAGGTCATCGCCGCAGTCCAGTTGATCGATGACGGCGCCACCGTGCCCTTCATCGCCCGCTACCGCAAGGAAGTGACCGGCGGGCTGGACGACACCCAGCTGCGCACGCTGGAAGAGCGCCTGGGCTACCTGCGCGAACTCGAAGACCGCCGTGCCACCGTGATTGCCTCGATCGACGAGCAGGGCAAGCTCAGCGCCGAGCTGCGCGCCGAGGTGGAGCACGCCGACACCAAGCAGCGCCTCGAAGACCTCTACATGCCCTACAAGCCCAAGCGCCGCACCAAGGCGCAGATCGCGCGCGAGGCCGGTATCGGTCCGCTGGCCGAGGCATTGCTCGCCGACCCGAACCTGACGCCCGAGCTCGAAGCGGGCAAGTACCTGAACGCAGACGCCGGCTTTGCCGACCCCAAGGCGGCGCTAGACGGCGCGCGCCAGATCCTCATGGAGCACTTTGCCGAAGATGCGGCGCTGCTCGGCGAGCTGCGCGCCTATCTGCACGATCACGGCCAGGTGCGTGCGGCGGTGATCGAGGGCAAGGAAACCGAAGGCGCCAAGTTCCGCGACTGGTTCGACTTTGCCGAGCCGATCGCCTCCATGCCTTCGCACCGTGCGCTGGCGCTGCTGCGTGGGCGCAACGAGGGCGTGCTGCGCCTGACGCTGGAGGTGGAGCGCCCCGATCCGGAGGCCCCTCATCCCTGCGAAGGCCGCATCGCTGCGCGCTTCGGCATCCACAACCAGGGCCGCGCCGGCGACCGCTGGCTGCTTGAAACCGCGCGTTGGGCATGGAGCGTGAAGATCTCGATCCATCTCGAACTCGAGCTGATGAACGAGCTGCGCGAGCGCGCCGAGGAAGAAGCGATCCGTGTGTTTGCCCGCAACCTCAAGGCCTTGCTGCTCGCTGCGCCCGCCGGCACGCGCGCCACCATCGGCCTCGACCCCGGCATCCGCACCGGGGTGAAGGTGGCGGTGGTGGACGCGACCGGTAAGCTCGTCGATACCGCGACCGTGTATCCCTTCGAGCCACGCCGCGACCGTGAGTCCTCGATCGCCGCCATTGCCGCGCTGGCCAGGAAGCACGACGCCGAGTTGATCGCGATTGGCAACGGCACTGCCTCGCGCGAGACCGACGCGCTGGCGGCGGATCTGATCAAGCGTCATCCCGAGCTCAAACTCACCAAGGTGATGGTGTCCGAGGCCGGGGCCTCGGTGTATTCGGCGTCCGAGCTGGCGGCGAAGGAATTCCCGGATGTCGACGTGAGCCTGCGCGGCGCGGTGTCGATCGCCCGCCGCCTGCAGGATCCGCTCGCCGAGCTGGTCAAGATCGATCCCAAGTCGATCGGTGTCGGCCAGTACCAGCACGACGTCAACCAGGGCCGCCTGGCGAAGAGCCTGGACGCGGTGGTGGAAGACTGCGTGAACGCGGTCGGCGTCGATGTGAACACCGCGTCAGCGCCGCTGCTCGCGCGCATCTCGGGGCTTAATGCCACGCTCGCCGGCAACATCGTCGACTACCGCAACACCAAGGGGCCGTTCCGCAGCCGCAATGCGTTGAAGGAGGTGCCGCGCCTCGGGCCCAAGACCTTCGAGCAGGCGGCCGGATTCCTGCGCATCCCGAGTGGTGACAACCCGCTCGACGCCTCATCGGTGCACCCGGAAGCCTATCCGGTGGTCGAGCGCATCCTCGCCAAGGTGCAGAAAGGCGTGCGCGAGCTGATGGGCAACGGCAGCTTCCTCAAGTCGCTGCAGCCGGCGGAGTTCACCGACGAGCGCTTCGGCCTGCCCACCGTGCAGGACATCCTGTCTGAGCTCGAGAAGCCCGGCCGTGACCCCCGCCCGGAGTTCCGCACCGCAAGCTTTCGCGAGGGCGTGGAGACGCTCAAGGACCTGGAGCCGGGCATGCTGCTCGAGGGCGTGGTGACCAACGTCACCAACTTCGGCGCCTTCGTGGACATCGGCGTACATCAGGACGGGCTGGTGCATATCTCGGCCTTGTCGAATACCTTCGTCAAGGACCCGCACACCGTGGTCAAGGCGGGCCAGGTGGTGAAGGTCAAGGTGCTGGAAGTGGACATCCCGCGCCATCGCATCGCGCTGACCATGCGCCTGGGCGACGAGGCGCCGCGCCGCGACGAAGGCGGAGCGCGCAAGGACGCTCGCCCGGTTGCGCCGGCCCGCGAAGGCGGTCGCGACCGCCGCGCGGCCGACGGCGCACGGGGCAAGCCCAAGCCCGCCGGCCGAAGCACCCCGCCCGCCGCCGGCAATGCCCTGGCCGACGCCTTTGCCCGCGCCCGCGGCGGCAAGTGATTTTTCGCCCAGGCCCATGTCACTCACCCTCTACGGCATCAAGAACTGCGACACCATGAAGAAGGCCTTCGCCTGGTTCGACGGCGCGAGTGTCGCCTACGCCTTCCACGACTACAAGAAAGCCGGCATCGACGCCGCCACACTCGCGCGCTGGTGCGAGCGACTCGGCTGGGAGGCGCTGATCAACACGCGCGGCACCACCTGGCGCAAGCTGACTCCCGCGCAGCAGGCGATCGCCGACACGGCGGGCGCGATCGCGCTGATGCAGGCCCTGCCCAGCCTGATCCGCCGCCCGCTGGTCGAATCGACAACGGGTGCGCTCGTCGTCGGCTTCGATCCCGAGGCCTTCGAGCGCCTGCCGCCGTGCGCGGCCCAGCGATGACCGGAACCGATACGATGAACACGCCCCTCCCCCCCAGCTACGTGCAGCGCTTTCTGCTCGAAGACCTCGACATTCGTGGCGCCGTCGTGCGCCTGACCGACGTCTGGCAGGCGATGCAGGCCGGGCGCGCCTACCCGCCCGCCGTTGCGCGCCTGCTCGGCGAAATGAGCGCGGTGTCGGCAGTGATCGCCGGCAACCTGAAGCAGCCCGGACGGCTCACTTTTCAGGTGAGCAGCCAGGGGCCGGTGAGCCTGCTGGTGATCGATTGCGCCGAGACGCTGAACCTGCGCGGTTACGCCAAGGCCGCGGGCGCGCCCGCGACCGGCTCGCTTCCCGAACTGGTCGGCGACGGTCGGCTGCAGCTCTCGCTCGACATTCCCGGACTCGACCAGCCCTACCAGAGCCTTGTGCCGCTCGAAGGCGACAGCATCGCGGCGGTGTTCGAACATTACCTGGCTCAGTCCGAGCAGCAGCCCGCCAGGCTGTGGCTGGCGTGCAGCGCGGACGCCGCGGTGGCGCTGTTCGTGCAGAAGCTGCCCGGTGCCGACCTCAAGGACATCGACGGTTGGTCGCGCGTCCAGCAGCTGGCCCACACCGTGCGCGAGGACGAGCTGCTCGGCCTCGACGCCGAGCAGATCCTGCGCCGCCTGTTC
>JAKLLJ010000119.1 GCA_023150215.1 Thauera sp.
CGACTCGGCGGTGCGCATCACCCACGAGCCGACCGGCATCGTCGTGCAGTGCCAGAACGACCGCTCGCAGCACAAGAACAGGGCCGAGGCCATGTCGATGCTGAAGGCGCGCCTGTACGAAGCCGAGCTGCGCAAGCGCCAGTCCGAGCAGCAGAAGCTGGAAGACTCCAAGAGCGACATTGGCTGGGGCCACCAGATCCGCAGCTATGTGCTCGACCAGTCGCGCATCAAGGACCTGCGCACCAACCACGAGGTCGGCAACACCCAGGGCGTGCTCGACGGCGACCTCGACGACTTCATCGCGGCGAGCCTCAAGCAGGGCGTGTAAGGTTTGTCAGAGGCCTTTCTCACCGACTTCCTCGCGCCCGGCGTCGACGCCGACGAAGTGCCCGAACTGGCGGCGCTGAGTTCGGCGCGGCCGCTGCTCGACGCCTTCATCACGCTCTTCCGCGGCACCGAAGCCGAGGTGCTGATGCGTCTCCTGGTGCTGCGCGAGATCGGCCGCGAGGCCGATGCACCGCGCTGGGCGCCCGAGGCGCTGCGCGCGCGCTTCACCTATCTCGACGCGGTCAAGCTCGAGACGGTGTTGAAGCGCCTGCGCGACAACGCCCTGCTGGCGATCGGCGAGGACGGCCACTACGCGCTGTCCGACATCGGCCGCAACGCGGTGGCGGCGATCGCGATGCTGCTGCGCTTCGGCGAGGAGGAGGATGCCGAGCTCGGCTTCCTCACCGCCCAGCTCGCCGGCCTGCAGGCGGTGGGCGGCATCACCGCCGAGTCGCTCGGCCACCTGCTCTCCAAGCTCAACGACCTCACGTGGCACTTCGAGGAAGCGATCGCCTCCGGCTCCGAGTTCCGCATCCTCGACGCCCGCCGCCGCCTGTCGGCCAACGGACGCTGGCTCGAGCGCGGCACCGAGCTGCTCAACAAGCTGCTCGCCGACCCCGAGGTCGACTTCGACATCGCCCGCATCGCGCAGCGCATCGGCCTCGCGCAGTCGCGCCTGGCGCGTGCAGACGCCGCCTTCCAGCGCGCGCTCAACAAGATCGAGGCGCAGCGCGTCACGCTCGGCGCCTCCGGCATCTCGTCCTCCGACGTCGCCGGCTGGCTGCGCAGCCTCGACGCCGGCGTGATCGCCGGCCTCGCGCAGGAGGCCTTCGCCACGGTTCCGGAGCTGCCGCTGCTCGCCGGCGGCCACGAACTCCTCGACCGTGCGGAGGCCCTGCTCGTGGGCGACGGTGGCGCGCGCGTCGCCGAGCTCGCCCTGCCGCCGCCTGACGCGGCGGCCACCGAGCTGGCGCCGCAGGCCGAGGACTTGCGCCTGCTCGAACACTTCACCCGCCGCCTCGACACCCTGGCACAGCCGCAGCCGCTGCACCAGGTGGTGGCAGGCGGCGGCTTCGCCCCCGCGAGCTACCGCCTGTCGCTCCTCGCCCTGCTCGCCGACGGCGTCGATGCCGGCGCGCAAAATGGCCACGACAGCGGTCCGGTCGGCAGCTTCATGCGCCTGCCGCTCGAGGTCGAATTCAGCGCCACGCTGACTGCGGTCGGCGCCGACGAGATCGCCGCGATGACGCTCGGCGAGATCCGCCCGCGCCGCGCCGGGCACGCGCCGGCGCCTCACCCCGCGTCCCACCCCGCCGCACAGCCGTCCGTCCAGGCCTGAGCCCGCCCCCTGGAACCCCGCATGGAACACGAACTCAAGACGCTCACCGCACGCCTGCTCGCCCAGCGCTGGCTGCCGCGCAACGACCGCCTGGTGCGGCGCGCACTGGTGGATGAGACCTTCCGCCTGGAGCTCGACCGGCGGCTGGCCGACGTCGGCCTGCGCCTGCTTGACAACCCCTACGCCAGCCATGTCGGCGTGGCGCTGCAAGCCGAGCTCGCCGAACCGGTGTTCGGCGCCGGGCGCGAGTACGCCGCCAGCAATCTCGGCCTCGGCCGTGACGAGATCGCGCTGCTGGTGATCATCTGGGCGCTGATCGTGCTGCCCAAGCGCGAGCGCCAGGTGACCCGCCGCGAGCTGGTCGACGACGGCCAGACCGACCTCTTCGGCGGTGACAAGCCCGTGGCGCACGGCGACACGGTGTCGGGCGCGCTCACCGAGGCCTCGCTGATCGCCGACTTCGGCCCCCGCCTGGGCGGTCGCACCAAGGTGCGCAACTTCATGCTCGGCAAGCTCGCCCGCCTCGGCTTCATCGAGCGCCGCAACGGCCTCATCACCGAAGGCCCGCTGCTCGACCTCGCGCTCGACTACCGCGTCATGGCCGACCGCATCATCCACGGCACGCTCGGCGAGGTGCTGGCCGCCGCCGGCCACCCGCTGCCCGACACCAACGCCTTCGCTCACGCGGACCGCCTCGCCGACGTCCTGCCCGACGAGGACGAGACGGCGCAAGAGAACTGATCAAGATGCCCCTGCCCGTGATCGACCCCGCACGCTACGAAGACCAGCTCGCTGCCAAGCTCGCGCGCTACCGCGCCGATTTCGCCGAGTTCGCGCTCCCCGAGCCGCAGGTCTTGCGCTCCGCGCCGCTGCACTACCGCCTGCGCGCCGAGTTCCGCCTGTGGCACCACGACGGCCGCGTCGACTACGCGATGTTCGACAGCGCCGATCCGAAGCAGCCGATCCTGCTCGAGCGCTTCACGCCCGCAGCCGAACCCATCGCGAGCCTGATGCCGCGCCTGCGCGACGCCCTCCAGGCCAGCGAAGCCCTGCGCCGCAAGATCTTCCAGGTCGATTTCCTCGCCACCCTGAGCGGCGAATGCCTGGTCAGCCTGGTGTATCACCGCCCGCTCGACGAAGCCTGGGAGATCGCCGCGCGCACACTGGCCGCCGACCTGCAGATCCAGCTAATCGGCCGCAGCCGCAAGCAGAAGATCGTGCTCGGTCGCGACTGGGTGCAGGAAGTGCTGGAGGTCGACGGCCGGCGCCTGCGCTACCAGCAGTTCGAAGGCAGCTTCACCCAGCCCAACGGCGGGGTTAACCAGCACATGCTGAGCTGGGCACGCGCGCAGGCGCAAAGCCTGGGCGGGGCCGCGGGGGACCTGCTTGAGCTCTACTGCGGCAATGGCAACTTCACCGTGGCGCTGGCGCCGCTGTTCCGGCGCGTGCTCGCCACCGAGATGAGCAAGACCTCGGTGAATGCCGCGCACACCAACCTCGCCGACAACGGCGTCGCCAACGTGAGCCTGGTACGGATGGCGAGCGAGGAGATCAGCGACGCGCTCGCCGGTGGCCGCGCGTACCGCCGCATGCAGGGCGTGGACCTGGCGAGCTACCGCTTCTCCACGCTGTTCGTCGACCCGCCGCGTGCCGGCCTGGACGAAGGCACCATCGCGCTGGCCAGGGGCTTCGACAACATCCTCTACATTTCCTGCAACCCGGAGACGCTGCGCGCCAACGTCGCCGCGCTCGCCGCCACCCACCGCATCGCCGCCGCGGCGGCCTTCGACCAGTTCCCCTATACCCACCACCTCGAGTGCGGGCTGCTGCTGCAGCGGCGCTGAACCCCAACCGCTTCCGGCTACCCATGTTCCACATCAAGACCCTCGAGCTCGTCCACTGGGACTTCTGGCGGCGCTTCGCGCTGCCGCTGGACGCCCAGATCATCACCATCGTCGGCCCCAACGGCTCGGGCAAGACCACCCTGCTCGATGCGCTGCGCACGCTCTTTGCGCTGCGCTGCTCGGGCAAGCGCGATTTCCGCCGCTACGTGCGGCGCGCCGAGCGCAGCTTCGCGTGGATCCGCGCGGTGGTGGCCAACCAGCCCGGGCACGGCGGCAAGCGACCGTTCTTTCCCTGCCTCGCCGACGAGGTCACCCTCGCCTGCCGCATCCGCAAGGCCGGCGGCGACTGGATCCGCGACTACGCCATCGTCGACGGCAACCTGTCGATCGAGGCGCTGGAAGCCACCAACGACTGGATCGGCCTGCGCGACTACCAGCACCGCCTCGCCTGGGGCGGGCTGACGCCGGCGATCACCAAGGTGCTGGCGCTCGAACAGGGCGACACCGACAAGCTGTGCGAATACTCGCCCAAGGCCTTGCTCGAGCTCGTCTTCGACGTCTTCGGCGACAAGGAGGTGCTGGACAACTACCAGGCCGCACGCGAGGAACAGAAATCCGCCGAGCGCGAACTCGGCGAGCTCGGCATCGACCTCGAGCGCCTGAAGACCCAGGCCGAGGAAAAGAAAGCCGAGGCCAACCGCTTCCTGGAGTGGAAGCAGCTCGCCGACGAGGCGCAGGCGCTGGAAGGCACGATCGTGCCGCGCCTGGAGATCGCCGAACTCGAACGCGAGATCGCCAGCGAGCGCGAAGCCCTCCAGCGCATCGGCCGCGAACGCGGCGACAAGCTCACCGAGCAGCGCGAATCGCGCCAGCGCCTGGAGACGGTGCGTACCGAACAGGGGGCCGCGCAGGCCGCACGCAAGCGCTTGCAGGAGAGCGACGCCGCCTCTGAACAGCGCTACCTCGCCGCCCACGACCGCGTGCGCGACCTCGACAAGCTGCTCGAAGAGCGCGACGCGCTGCGCACCCAGCTCGCCAGCGAGCACGGCGCCGATGCCGTGGCGCTCGAGCAGGAGCACGAGGACGCCGACGCCGCCCTGGCCGCGCTGCGCCGCAAGGAACGCGAGCTCGTCGCCGCGTTCGAGGACAAGACCGCCACCTTGCGCGCCGAGCGCAACCGCGCCGGCCCACCGGGCGACACCGAGGTCGCGCGCTTTCGCGTCAAGCTCAGCGCCGAGGGCATCGCGCACCACAGCCTTGCCGAGGTCGTCGAGGTCACCGACCCCGCCTGGCAGGCCGCGCTCGAAGCCATCCTGCGCCCCTACCGCCACCTCGTCCTGCTCGAGCGCGAGGCCGACCGCCACGCCGCGTGGGCGCTCGCCGAGCGCGAGCGCTTCCGCCACTTCATCGTCGCCGAGCGCGAAACCGCGCCGCCACCGCGAGCGCTGAGCCTGGCCGAGGTGGTCGAGTTTTCCGCGCCGGTGCCGCGCTGGCTGGCCGACCTGCTCAACCGCATCCGCCGCGTCGAGGACGCCCACGCCGCGCGCGATCTGGCGCGCGAGCAGGAATGGATCACCCGCGACGGCTACCACCGCGAACGCCGCGGCGCCCGTCACCTCGGCCGCCCGCAGGAATTCCACTTCGGCGAACTCGCCCGCCAGTCGCGCGTGGCCGCCCTGCAGGACGAGATCGGCGGACTGGACAAGCAGCTCAAGGCACTGCGCCCCAAGCTCGATGCGGCCGCGGCAAGACTCACCTCGATCCGCCAGCGCCTGCTCGGGCTGCAGTCGGCACAGCTGCTCGCCGCCCGCAGCGAGGCCTATGCCAGCGCCGAGGCCGAGCTGCCCGCCGCGCGCAGGTCCCTCACCGAGGCGATCGCGGCGCGCGTCGACACCCGGGGCGAGCTCGAGCGCCTGAGCGAAAAGCTCAACGGCATCCAGATCGAGCTCGAGCGCCGCAACCGCGAACTCAAGGCCGTCGACCTGCGCCTGGCCGACATTGCGCGCGAGCATGGCCCGCGCCGCCACGCCCAGGCCCGGCACATCGTCGAGCTGCGCCGGCGCCGCCGCGGTATGCCGGCGCACTGGCTGGACGCAAGCGAAATCGCGCTGCTCGCCGACAAGTATGGCGACGCGCGCGGCGCCCGCCTGCAGCTCGAGCGCCTGCACCGCCACCTCGACGAAGGCGACTGGATCACCGACCCCGCGGTGCTGATCGTTCGCGACCGCCTCGCCACCGACGTCGCCATGCGCGAACGCGACTACCAGAACCGCCAGGGCTACTGCGCCACCGCGCGGCGGCACAGCGACAACGCGCGTGCGGCCTACATCGCCAAGCTGCGCGCCACCGTGCGCCAGTACGCGAAGAACCTCAAGGCGCTTGGCGAGCTCGCCAATGTCAGTGTGGACTGTCCCATCCCGCACCTGGAGAACGAGGACCTCTCGCTCGCCCAGGCCGGGCTCGAGGTGCGCTTCGACTTCGACCGCAAGGGCGCAGTGGGCCTCAACGATGGCGAGGCGTCCGGCGGCCAGCAGGTCATGAAATCGCTGATCCTGCTCATCGGCCTGCTGATGGACGAATCACGCCCGGGCGGCTTCGTGTTCATCGACGAGCCCTTCGCGCACCTGGACGTCGCCAATATCGACCGCGTCGGCACCTTCCTGCGTGCCACCCGCGCGCAGTACCTGATCACCACCCCGGTCACCCACAACGCCAACGTCTTTGCCCCCGCGCAGCTCACGCTAGTCACACGCAAGAAGCAGCCGGGCAACGACTGGGCGTCGCCGATCGGGGTGTTGCAGCGGGCGATCGATTGAGTGGTCACGCCATCGGCACGGCGGCGAGGGCGCACGCGCCGTCGGCCATCGCGGCGTGCGTGTGGAGCGGAGTGTTCGCCGAAAGGTTCGCTGGTTTGTGTAGGAGCGCCCGAAGGCGCGAACCCGAGGCCCGGCCAATGAAACTCGGCATGCACGCCCGCCTCGTTCGCGCCTTCCGGCGCTCCTACACGAGCTCCGCGCTACGGTAGGAGCGGCGCAAGCCGCGAATCCGACCCCTGCCGCCTCGTTCGCGCCTTCCGGCGCTCCTACACGAACTCCGCGCAGGCAGGAACCGGACGGGTTTCTGTAGGAGCGGCGGAAGCCGCGAATCCGACCCCTGGCAATCGGCAGGCGCAGCGCCCGTTCAGCGCTCGATCAGCGCCTCGGCCGGCATGCCTACGCGCACGTTGCCCCAGTGCCGTCCGCCGATCATGATCGGCATGGCGAGATCGCACAGCACCTCGCCGGTGTCGCGCAGGTAGGTCTGCAACAGCATAGGCTGGGTGTTGCGTGCGGCGCGCAGCTCGGACGGGTTCTCGAACTTGCGGCAGGTGCGGTTGCCGACCAGATCCTTTTCGGGGTCGCCGGTCAGCGGCTTCGAATAGCGCGCATTGTGTGCCGAGAGATAACCGTCGGTATTCACCGCCACGGCAAACACCGAACCGCGGGCACGCTCCATGCTTTCATCGAGCATGCGCTGACAACGGCGGGGGAATTCATCGCCCCAGCGCAGCTTGAACTTGGGCGGATTGCTGCCCGGCACCGCCTGGTAGTTGCGGTCGAACACCTCGATGCGCGCCGCCTCCATCTGCTCGAGCTCGGCCTGGATGCGGTCGCGGAAGACGCGCGTTTCGTTAACCAGCTGGTCGAAGGCGCCGCTGCCGATCTTGAAACGCGACACCAGCTCCTGGACCGCTTCGGTGGATTTGGTGAGGTCGGTCGTGCGCTGCTCGCAGTTGTCCATCTGTCCGGCGACCGCGGTGGATAGATGATGGATCTCGGTGACGTTGGCGTGCACATGGGCATTGGTGTCGGTCAGCGAGGCCATGCCGCCGGCGATCTGGGTGAGCTGGCCGCCGGTGCGTTCGAATTCGCCGACCATGTGTTCGAACTGTGCCGCCGAGCGCGTGACCACATCACGCGTCTGCTCCACATCGTCGTTGATGACGTCGTTTTCGGCACGCGTCTCGCCCACGAGGTCGAGCATGCCGTTGATGTTGCCGACGATCTCCTGGGTCGCCTTGTTCACCCGCTCGGCCAGCTTGCGCACCTCGTCGGCGACCACCGCAAAGCCGCGCCCGGCCTCGCCCGCACGCGCCGCCTCGATCGCGGCGTTGAGCGCGAGCAGGTTGGTCTGGTCGGCGATCTCGCGAATCAGCGCCGCGATCTGCTTGACGCTCTCGGAGCGCTGCGAGAGGTCATCGACCGTGTGGTTGAAACGTTGCAGCTTCTCGCTCACGGCATTGATCTTGGAGGCGATGTCGCGCACCTCGTCGAGCGACTCGCGCGCGATGTCCAGGTTGCGCAGCGTGGAGGCATCGATTTCGCGCGCACTGTCGGAGACCTCGCCGATCGCGGCGGTCGAGCGCGTGCTGGCCTCGAACACGGTCTGGGTCATCTCGCCCTGGCGGCGCGCATCCTGCGCCGAGCGCTCGACGCCGACCTTCACCTGCACCGCCTAGCGATGCTCACGCTCATGGTGCGCACCTTGCCGATGATCTCGCGCATCTTGGCGGCGAAGCGGTTGTAACTGGCGGCCAGCTCACGCAGCTCATCGTGGGTGGTGAGCGGCAGGTCACGCGACAAATCGCCCTCGCCGCGCGCGATCTCATCGAAAATCGTCGTGATCACGCGGATCGGGCGCACGATCAGATGGCGCAGATACAGGATCTGGGCAAGCATCATGCACAGCGCGAGAACGGTCAGGCCGAGCATCGCGTACAGGCCGGCATCGAAGGCCGCAGCGACCGCCGCGAGCGTTTCCGGCGCTGCCCCCGCGACCACCGCCTCGACCGCGGCTCGCCGGTCGTGCCAGACCAGCAGGTAGGCGCCGTTGAGCACGAAGAGAAACAGGAAGCTGAACAATTTCTTGGTCAGTGAATTCCAGAACGTCTTCTCGATGCTCTCGTAGATTTCCCGGAAGGTACTCATGGCTTTTTCGTGTTGAGGCGATAGCGACGCCAGTCTTATCGGTCCCCCGCCTGGGTACTTTAGGTGGCGGCGCGATTTTTGCACGGCAGACCGCGGCCGCCGCCGGCGCGACGCCGGGCTTGCTGCGCCGCGCCGGCGAAAACCGGCACGGCCACGCACGGGAATTGCCCGACCCTGCCTGCCCTGCCACAATCACGACTTTCGCGCCGGTCCTGTACCGCTGCGCGCCGATTCCCTTCGCTTCGAACCCCGAGCCATGTCCGACCAGACGCAGACAAATACCCCGCCCCAGGACGAAAACCACCTGATCGCCGAACGCCGCGACAAGCTCGCCGCCTGGCGTGCCAGTGGGCGCGCCTTCCCCAACGACTTCTCGCGCGAGAACACCGCCGGCAAGCTCGATGAGCTCTACGGCGAGAAGGACGCCGAGGCGCTGGAAGCCACCCCGGTCGAGGTCAAGGTCGCCGGGCGCATCATGTTGAAGCGCGTGATGGGCAAGGCGAGC
>JAKLLJ010000011.1 GCA_023150215.1 Thauera sp.
GGCGCGAGCTCCGCCCACGCGCCGAGGCCGGCGGCAATGCGCGCGTCGCGGTCGCTCAGCTCGCTCAGGGTGGCCGGCAGGCGGCCGTTGTCGGCGACGAAGCCGGCGAGGCGGACCTCGCCGCTCCACACCGGTCCGCGCGGGCCGAAGGCGGCGTCGATGATCGCGCCCATGCGCCGCGCGCTGTCCTCGGCACGCCACTGGTTGCCGCGGTCGGCGGTGAGGGCGAGCCCCACCATCGCGGTGCCCGCGAGCAGGGCGACCACGACCAGCATCTCGATCAGCGTGAAGCCGGCCTCGTGCGCCGGCGCGGGGTGCGGACGGACCGGTGCTGCGCGGAAAGTCATGCGCGCGGCGCTCACTCGCGCTCGCCGAAGGAGGTGACGACCAGCGCCGGCCCCTTCGAATAGTTGTACACGTGGAGCGCGTAGAAGCGGCGGCGCTCGCCGACCTGCGCGCTCTCGGCCAGCCGGCGCGCGGCGGCGGACTCGATGTAGAGCGGCAGATACTGGCCGTCGCCGTAGGCCACGACGATGCGCTCGCCGACCTCGGCGGCCTCGGCCACCTTCATCATGTCGAGCACCTTGCGCAGGTAGTCGGTGGTCTGGCGCTCGGGCAGGCGGTGGATCTCGGCGACGAAGCTCACCGGCGCGGGCTGCAGGATGATGCGCTGGCCCGGCGGCGTGCGCGCGTCCTCGATCAGCCGGGGCAGGTCGACCTTGCGGTACTGCGCGCTCGCGTCGGCGGCGCCCTCGGCAGCCTGCGCCTGCGGCGGCAGCCCGACGCAGGCCAGCCCCAGCAGCCCGGCGGCGAGCGCCAGCCGGCCCAGGCGGGCGGGCGCGGCACGCAGCGGGGACAGGAGGTGGGAGAGGACGGGCAGCAGGCTCGGGATCATGGTCGGTTGGCGGGATCAGGTTCGTGAGGTCAGTCGAGGCAGCGCACGAGGTCGTCGGCGCCGTAGCCATCGGGATCGGAGGGATTGGGCTCGCAGGGCGTGGCGGCGTTGAGCCCGCCGAAGCGGCCGTCGCCGCCGGCGTGGGCGATGCGGACGCGGCCGTAGGCCGGACCGAAGTAGAGCAGCGGCCGCCCCAGGCGCTCGAACTGGTAGTCGGCGTGCGGCTCGCTGCTGCCCAGCGTGGTGCTGGCGATGCGCATCCAGCGGTCGATGCAGGGGTCGTCGGCATCGCAGGCGCTGTCGAGCGGCGGGCGCGGGCGCCCGGCCGGCATGGCGGGCAGGTTGCGCTGCACCAGGCCGCCCTCGAGCGTGCCGGCCGTCGGCCCGCCGGCATAGATCGAACCATTGATGCCCATGTCCACGAACAGGCGCAGGCCGGCGTCCAGGTAGGGGCCGCGCCAGCCGCGCCCATGCGCGGCGTCCCACTGGGCGAGGCGGGCGAGCGGATGCGCGGCCTCGATCACCGGGCGCGCGAAGAGCTGCCACAGGTTGGCGGGATGGGCGAACCAGGCGGCCTCCCAGTCGTCGATGTCGACCACCACCAGCGGCACGGCGATTTCCGGCAGGCTGGCGCGATCGACCCCGCCGCCGGTGGCCGAGGCGCCCGAACTGGCGAGCGCGAACGGCCCCTGCCCGGGCCAGAAGCCGGTGTCGGCGCGGAAGGCGCGCAGCGCGCGCGCGAGCTCGTCGAGCTGCACCGCAGCGAGGCGGTCGAGTTCGACCTGCTCGATGTCGCCGTAGCGCCCCCAGGCGATGCCGGCGAACGCCACCACGACGGCGACGACCACCAGCAGCTCGACCAGCGAGAAGCCGGCGGACCCACGGGGCATGGCCGCACGGCGGGCACTGCGCGGACGCGGGACGGAAACGGGAACGGACGGCACCAGGAGCGGGAACCCTGCGAAGGCCGCGCGCAACGCGGGCGCACGGCGGAAAGTCGGCGCCGCGCGGCGGCTGCCGCGCGGCGGACCGCGGCCCGCCGGAGCGGGACCGCGGAGAGGCTCAGACGATCAGACCAGGATTAGGTCGGACGCGTGTTGTCCCACTCGCCCAGTTCCTCGTCCTTGGTGTCGCCCGCACCATCGACGATCGCCTGCAAGCGCACTTCGCCCACGCGCGAATCCACGTTGAACAGCGCGATGAAGCGGTTGTATTCGTCGGCAGCCACATGGCGATAGACCGGAGTGGTCGTCATCGCGCCGCGCCTCGAGGGGTCGAACAGCGTGGTGTCGGGACCGACGCCGAGCGCCACCAGGGTCTGGCTTACGCCGACCAGAGCCGGATCGGCATTGACGCGACGCGCCTCGCCGGTCGGCCACGTCATGACCTCCATGGTGTCCGCGGAGTTGAGCACGTAGTTGGTCGCATAACCGCAACCGTTGGCCGCAGCCGCATCGCGGAAGATGGTCGACGCCGTGACGTTGTTGCCCTTGTGGTTGATCAGGTTCTTGATCTCCGCCGCGGAGCAATCACCTGGCGCGGCGCCATTGGGGTCGGCAGCGTTGTTGATGATGCGGACCTGGGTGATGCCGGCATCGATCAGCAGCTGCGCGGGGGCGCCAGTGATCTGGCCCTGCACCATCGAATCGAAGAGATCCTGGTTCAGGACGTCGGTATCGACCGTGCCGACCGAGGCTGCACCGACCAGCGTATCGGTGGCGTTGCGCATCAGCGAGTCGAAGCGGGTCGGGAAGGACTCCGCATTGAGCTTCTTGTAGGTCTCGATCCCCTTCATCAGCTCATCCATCATCGCCACGTGAGCGGCGGCGGCGGCCTGGCGGTCGGTGTCGCGCAGCAGGATGGTGGAGGTGCCGGCGATGGCGGCGATGATGGCCACGACGACCAGCAGTTCGAGCAGCGTGAAGCCGCCCTGCTTCTGCTTGACCTGGGCGAGCTTGCCGCGCAGGCGGCTGGGAACGCGCTCGGGCTGGATGGAGGCCAGGGTCTCGACGACCTGTTTTTCGGACTGGAAGCCGAAGTACTTCAGAACAGACATGACAACTCCTTGATGTTTTCAAGAGTTGCCTTGTTTCCACTCACAGGAACAGAAGGCACTGCGGGCGCCCATGGCGGGCTGGCACTGCGATGCGGCGGATGCCGCGGGTCGCGATCAGCGGATCGCACGTCCGGCGGTGCCGGAAGGGCCGGGGGAGCGCCACGCTGCCTCCCGGGTGAAACAGGTTCGCGGCGCGGGCCGCGGGGCTGGACTAGCGCGGGGGCGCGAGGTCGGCCGGGGCGTCGACCGGCGTCATCAGCAACTCGGAGAGCTGCCGCCCGAAACGGGGAAAGTCGAGCACGAAGCGGTACTGCTTGCCGCTGTGCAGCACGACCTCCTTTTGCCCGCGACGCAAGAAGCGGATGTCGATCTTCAGTTCGGCGTGACCATCATGGTCGAAGGCCTCCTCGTAGAGCTTGACGATCCGGCGCATGACCTCGAGATGCGCTTCGCTGGTCGAATGGCTCATGAATCGGACTGCCTCGTATGGTGTGGGTTATTTGTTCGGGGTTTTTCGAACTGGATTAATGATAATGAATCGCATTATCGTGCGCAAGCAGCTTGCGTAAATTTTCACAAAAGTTCCCAGGATTTTGTTTTCTTTTGTATCGAATCCAGATTTTGACCAAGCGCTACCCCACGGCTTTCGACACAGCCCTTGCCGCAGGCACCGCCCTGCCGTGCCATCGGGCCATCAGCTAAACTGCCGCCATGATCGAAACCGACAAGCTCAAGGCCGCCGTCCCTGCCGAGCGCCTGATCTCCGCCGCCCCCGCCAACCGCCAGGAAGACGCGATCGAGCGCGCGCTGCGTCCGAAGCGCCTGGCCGAGTATGTGGGCCAGGCCAAGATCCGCGAGCAGCTCGAGATCTTCATCCAGGCCGCGCGCAATCGCAGCGAGGCGCTCGACCACGTGCTGCTGTTCGGCCCGCCGGGGCTGGGCAAGACCACGCTGGCGCACATCGTCGCCGCCGAGATGGGCGTGAACATGCGCCAGACCTCCGGCCCGGTGCTCGAGCGCGCCGGCGACCTCGCCGCGCTGCTCACCAACCTCGAACCGCACGACGTGCTGTTCATCGACGAGATCCACCGCCTGTCGCCGGTGGTGGAAGAGATCCTCTACCCGGCGCTGGAAGACTTCCAGATCGACATCATGATCGGCGAGGGCCCGGCGGCGCGCTCGGTCAAGCTCGACCTGCCGCCCTTCACCCTGGTCGGCGCCACCACCCGCGCCGGCATGCTCACCAACCCGCTGCGCGACCGCTTCGGCATCGTGTCGCGGCTCGAGTTCTACACCGCGGACGAGCTCGCCTTCATCGTCGGCCGCTCGGCGCGCCTGCTCAACGTCGAGATCGACGACGCCGGCGCGCTCGAGATCGCCCGCCGCGCACGTGGCACACCGCGTATCGCCAACCGCCTGCTGCGCCGGGTGCGGGACTACGCCGAGGTCAAGGCGGGCGGACGCATCACCACCGAAGTCGCCGATGCAGCGCTGAAGATGCTCGACGTCGACACCCTCGGGCTGGATCTGATGGACCGCAAGCTGCTGTCGGCGATGCTGGAAAAATTCAGCGGTGGACCGGTGGGGCTGGACAATATCGCCGCGGCGATCGGCGAGTCGACCGACACCATCGAGGACGTCATCGAGCCCTACCTGATCCAGCAGGGCTATCTGCAGCGCACCCCGCGCGGACGCATGGCGACGCATTCGATCTGGCAGCACTTCGGGCTGGCGCCGCCGCGCACGGGCGGCGACCTGTTCGAGTAAATGCGGGGCTCGCGATGCGCTCGCTGCAGGTGGTGATGTTGACGCTGTGCCTGGTGGGCGGGCTGTACCTGCTCATCCATGCGCCGGCCTTCGTGATGCCGGCACAGTGGGATCCGTCACTCGGGCGCAGCTTCGATGCGCTCGCCTCGCGCCTGCTCGGCGGCGGGCTGCTCGCGCTCGCCGCGGCGGGCGCGGGCTACATGAAGGCCATGTACTACGCCCTCCCTCGCCGCCTGCCCGGACCGGCGGCACAGCGGCGCTATTTCCTGCTCCTGGTGACCGCGCTGGTGCTCATCGGCGCGGCGCTGCAGCGCGCGGAAACGGGGCCGAATCCGGAATATCGGCCGCCGATGCGCGCGGGGTCGTAGGGGCGGTAGGTTTCTGTAGGAGCGGCGGAAGCCGCGAACCTGCCGCATATAGGAAAACCGCCGCCCGCTCAGTCCGGATTGCCTTCGAGCAAGGAACGGACGCGGTCGGCGGTTTCGAGCAGTTCGGCGAGTGCGCGCGAGCTCAGCATGCTGCCGAACTCTTCCAGTGCGGCATCGGTGATGTACAGGTGACCGTTGGCTTGTCGACTGATCCAGCCCAGCTCGATCAGGCGCCCGATCTTGCGACGCACGGTTTCGCGCGGCAGGCTGGTCGCCGCCGCGATCGAGTAGGCGTTGCAGGGCTTTAGGCCACAGTCCGGCGTGCGCATCTTGGCCGGTGCGGCGTGGGCGACGATCGGGCGGGTGCTGCCGCGGCGAGCCACGCCGTTCTGCAAGGCGCCGATGTTGTGCAGGGCGATCTCACCGAGCAGGATGGGGAGCAGGATGTCGCGGTCGAAATCTTCGAACCAGCGCCGCAAGCTGCGGATTTCGTGACGCGCGAGCACGAGTGCGACCGCCTTGATGGTCTGGCGGGCGGATACGGCCTCGTCATCGTCGCCGGGCGGGGTCGAAGCCGGGTCGGAAGGGCTGGATTGAACTGTTGGGGTCATGGAGCTTGAGCAATCGCGCTTTACCCGTTCTTGACAGTTCTGCGAGCTAGCGGCGTTATTAAGACATTTATTAAATTCTGCGACGCCATGAGCATAACCCAAGGCATCCCGATAAAAAGTGCAGGAATACCCATAATGGGGAATATCACTTGATGACTCAAGCGGCCCGGTGAGCAGTCCGGGCCGGCACGCGCTCACTTGCGCGCGCGCGGATGCGCGGCGTCGTAGACGCTGGCGAGGTGCTGGAAATCGAGATGGGTGTAGATCTGTGTGCTGCGTATGCTGGCGTGGCCGAGCAGTTCCTGCACTGCGCGCAGATCGCCGCTCGATTGCAGCAGATGGCTGGCAAAACTGTGACGAAGCATGTGGGGATGCACATGCACGCCCAAGCCGAGCGCGCGCGCGCGCGCGCCGAGGCGGCTGGCGATGCCGCTGCTGCTGAGGCGCACGCCGGTGCGGGTGACGAACAAGGCCGCCTCACCCGCGCGCGCGATGCTGGCGCGTCGTTCGAGCCAGTGTTGCAAGGCCGCGATCGCCTTGCCGCCGACCGGCACGGTGCGGTGCCGAGCACGCTTGCCGGTCACCGTGACCAAGCCTTCGGCAAGATCGAGCCCGCCATTGACGTCGAGTCCAGCGAGTTCGGCGACCCGAAGCCCTGACGAGTAGAAAAGCTCGAACATTGCGATATCCCGCATTTCGAGCAGATTTTCAGGTTCGGGATCGAGCAGCGCATTCGCCTGCTCAGGCGTCAGCACGCGCGGCAACACCGCGGGCGACTTGGGCGGACGCACGCCGAGCGCCGGGTTGGCGGGCACGCCGTGTTCGCGCACCAGCCAGCGGTAGAGTCCGCGCCAGGCCGACAGGTGGCGCGCGATCGTGCGGCCGTGCAGGCCTTCGCCATGAAGACGGGCGACAAAGCGGCGGATGTCGGCGGACTGCAGGGTCTCGAGCGCGCGCCCCTCGGCGAGACGCAGCATCGCCTGCAGTCCGCTGCGATAGGCTTTGAGGGTGAGCGGCGAGGCGCGTCGCTGGGTCGCCAGCCAGCCCAGCCAGACCTCGAAGCGCTCCGGCAGCAACACTTCCGCAGCGGGCGGGGCGGCGGCCCGGCGCAGCTTCACGGGCTCAGTCTGCGCGCGCTGCGAGCGCGGCCGCGGCGAGGTCTGCGATGCGCCCGAGATACAGCGTGCCCATGCCGGGATAGAAGCGTTCGGTCTCGGCGCTGCCGAGCGCAAGCAGGCCGAAGCACGCGCCGCGCGCGCGCAAGGGCATCAGCGCCAGCGAGCGGATATGGGGGGCCGCCTCGCCGAACCAGCCCGCCACTTCGATGCTTTCGGGCGCACCGCAGTAGGGCTGGCGCAGGCCTTCGACGTGGCGGCGAGCCGCTTCGCTGACGCCGAACAGGTCGGGACGGGCAAGCCCGTCGGCATCGACCGCGACCGCATCGCCCCACAGCTTGACGCTGACGTGGGGCACGGCGAAGTCATCGCGCAGCGCATCGACCAGGCCCTGGCGCACGCTGTCGACCGAACCCGCGTGCAGCAGCGCGACCGCCAGCCGGTGCACCTTGGTGCTGATATCGTCGTTCTCCTCGCCAAAGCGGATCAGCTCGGAGAGCTTGAGCTCGAGCGCGCGGATCTTGTCGCGCAAGGCATGCAGCTGGCGCTCGGCAAGCGAGATCGCCTGCCCCCCGTGCTGCGGATGAGGCACGGTGAGCTCGGAAAACAGCTCGTGATGCTGGTTGAGGAAATCCGGGTGTTCGCGCAGGTAGCGCGCGACTTCTTCGGCATTCATTTCAGCGACTCCCCGGCGGGACGACGGACGCCCCGCGCTCATCGATCTTCGGTTGGCCATCGCGCGGACGCGGCGGCCGCATGGTGTACTGCGCAGCGGGCACGACGGACGGCGACCGCGCGCGCGCATTGCCGGCCGCTTCAGGCAAGTTCCATCTCGCCCTCGAAAACAGTCACCGCCGGGCCGGTCATCGACACCGACGTCCCCGGCCCCGCCCACGCGATCTCCAGGTCGCCACCACGGGTATGCACCCGCACCGGCGATTCGAGCAGCCCGCGCAGGATGCCGGCAACCACCGCCGCGCAGGCGCCGGTGCCGCAGGCCAGGGTCTCGCCCGCGCCGCGCTCGAACACGCGCAGGCGCACCTCGTGCGCATCCACCACCTGCAGGAAACCGGCATTGACACGCGCCGGAAAGCGCTCGTGGCGCTCGATCGCCGCACCCTGCGCGCACACCGGCGCAGCATCGACGTCGGCCACCACCTGCACTGCGTGCGGGTTGCCCATCGACACCGCGGTGATCGCCACCGTGGCGTCGCCCACCTGCAAGGGCTGCACCACCGCGTCGGAATCGGACAAGAAGGGAATCTTCGCCGGCGCCAGCTCCGGCACGCCCATGTCCACCGTGACCAGGCCGTCGACACGCAGGCGCGGCGCGATCACCCCGGACTTGGTCTCGACACGGATCTCGGCCTTGGCGGTGAGCCCCTTGTCGTGCACGAAGCGCACGAAGCAGCGCGCGCCGTTGCCGCACTGCTCGACCTCGCCGCCGTCAGCGTTGAAGATGCGGTAGCGAAAGTCCACATCCGGCCGCGAGGCCGGCTCGACCACCAGCAACTGGTCGCAGCCGACGCCGAAGTGACGATCGGCGATTGCCACGACCCGCGCCGGGGTGAGATCGACCAGCGCGCGCGTGGCGTCGATGACGACGAAGTCGTTGCCCAGGCCGTGCATCTTGGTGAAGCGCAGTTTCATCTTGTCCTTCCAGTGTTTCAGTAGATTCGCGGCTCGCCCTCGGGACGGGTCTTGAAGCGGCGGTGCACCCAGTAGTACTGCTCCGGCATGGTGCGGATCACGCCCTCGAGCCAGGCGTTCATGCGCCGGGTGTCGGCCTCGACGTCATTCGAAGGGTAACCCGCCCACGGCGCGCCGATCTCGAGCACATAGCCTGCGCCGCCCGGGCGCATGCGCACCACGCAGGGCAGCACCGCCGCGCCCGCCAGCCGGGCCAGCCGCGGCAGGCCGGTGATGGTGGCCGCGGGCACGCCGAAAAAGGGCACGAAGATGGATTCCTTGCGACCGTAGTCGAGGTCGGGCAGGTAATAGAGCGGACGACCGGATTTCATCGCCTTCACCGTGGCGCGCACACCGTCGTGGCGCGACAGCAGCATCTGGTCGTTGAAGCGGCTGCGGCCGTAGTGCAGCCAGCGGTCGATCACCTTGTCCTTCTGCGGCGAATACACGCTGATGAAGTCGCCTTCGAGCGACAGCCGCGTGCCCGCCATGTCGAGGCCGACAAAATGCGGCACCAGCAGCAGCACCGGGCGCCCTGCCGCCTTGAGCGCCTGCAGGTGCTCGAGGCCGTCGATGCGCACGGTGGCGCGCACGCGCTCGGCGCTCGCCCACCACGCCAGGCCGCGCTCGAGCATGCTGCGCCCGGTCACCGCGAAGTGGCGCTTGGCCAGCGCGCGACGCTCGCCCTCGGACAGCTGGGGAAAGCACAGGCGCAGGTTGATCAGCACGATCTTGCGCCGCGGCACGATCACCCAGTACAGCAGGCGGCCGAAGCTGCTGCCGACCGGCGCCAGCAGCGACAACGGCAGCCAGTGCAGCAGCCAGATCAGGGCGACAACGATACGACTCATGCGCGCCGCTCCGCGTCGGCGTCGTCCGCCGAGGCCTCGTCCTCGCGCTCGCGGCGCGGTCCCTTGTAGCGGTTGTAGCCCCACAGGTATTGCTGCGGGCACAGCAGGATCATGCGCTCGACCTCGCGGTTGATGATCGCCACGTCGGTGTCGATGTCGCCGGTGAGCGCCTCGATGGGCGCCTGCAGGCGGAACACATAGCCCTCGCCGCGCGGCAGGCGCTCGGCCCAGGTGTAGATCACGCGCACGCCCTTCACCGCCGCCAGGCGCGCGGCCAGCGTCATGGTCCACGCCGGCTTGCCGAAGAAGGGTGCCCAAACGCCTTCACCTGCGCCCGGCACCTGGTCGGGCAGCATGCCCACCGCCTCGTGGCTGCGCAGGGTCTTGACCAGCTTGCGCACGCCGGACAGATCGGCCGGCGCGGTGCGCATCTGCCCGCGTGCACGGCCCGCCTCCATCAGCGGCTGCAGCGCTTCCTTGCGCGGCGGACGATAGAGCACGGTGATCGGAATCTTCGCCGCGATGCACTGCGCGGTGATCTCGAAGCAGCCCAGGTGCGGCGTGATGAAGAGGATGCCGGCGCCCTCGGCGCGCGCAGCCTCGACCAGCTCCCAACCTTCGGTGCGCACCGCACTCGCCACCACCTCGGCCGCCGGCCGCCCCCAGATGAAGGGCAGCTCGAGCGCCTGGCGCCCGGCTTCGACGATCGCCGCGCGCAGCACCGCCTCGTCCTCGCGGCCGAGGGCGTTGAAGAGGTTCGCGCGCAGGCGGCGGGCGTAGGACGGCGAGGCGCGGTAGGTCAGCCAGCCCGCCCAGCCACCGATGCGGTGCAGCCAGGGCAGCGGCAGGCGCGACAACAGACGGAAAACGTATCGAGAGAGCACGAGGAGGAGACCCGAAGAGGAAGCCGGGAGCGGTGGTGAACACCGATGCCGGAAAGTGGTGCCGCAAACGGCATCACAGCCGAATGCTTACACAGCCAGCGTTCCCGGTCTATAATCCGGACCTTGCCGCCGAGTTAACTCGACAACTTGCAGGGCGGCACGGCAGTGAAAGCCAAGCGCGATCAGGCTGCCCTAAAAAATACTGCTAAAGCGTCGGCTGCTCGACGAAATCCCCGGAGCTGGCCGCAGACGCAAGGCCACGGCACGGGGATTTTCGTTTTCCAGGAGCAGCAACATGGCTGAGTTTCTCTTCACTTCCGAATCGGTCTCCGAAGGCCATCCCGACAAGGTCGCCGACCAGGTCTCCGACGGCGTGCTCGACGCCGTCCTCGCCGAAGATCCCAAGGCGCGCGTCGCCTGCGAAACGCTGGTGTCGACCGGCCTGGTGGTGATCTCGGGCGAAATCACCACCACCGCCCACCCCAACTACCGCGAGATCGCGCAGGACGTCATCCGCCGCATCGGCTACGACAACTCCGACATCGGCTTCGACTACAAGAGCTGCGCGGTGCTGGCGGCGATCAACCGCCAGTCGCCGGACATCGCGCAAGGCGTCAACGCCGCCAACGACGACCCGCTCGACCAGGGCGCCGGCGACCAGGGCCTGATGTTCGGCTACGCCACCAACGAAACCCCCAGCCTGATGCCGCTGCCGATCTACTACGCGCACCGCATCATGCAGCGCCAGGCCGAGGTGCGTAAGGACGGCCGCCTGAAGTGGCTGCGCCCGGACGCCAAGAGCCAGCTCACCGTCAAGTACGTCGACGGCAAGCCGGTGGCGATCGACACCGTGGTGGTGTCCACCCAGCACGATCCGGACGTGACGCAAGAGCAGATCCGCGAGGCGGTGATCGAGCTGATCATCAAGCCGGTGCTGCCCGCCGAGCTGATGCAGGGCGAGGTGCGCTACCTGGTCAATCCCACCGGCCGCTTCGTGGTCGGCGGCCCGCACGGCGACTGCGGCCTCACCGGGCGCAAGATCATCGTCGACACCTACGGCGGCGCGGCCCATCACGGCGGCGGCGCGTTCTCGGGCAAGGATCCGTCCAAGGTCGACCGCTCGGCCGCCTATGCCGGCCGCTACGTGGCGAAGAACATCGTCGCTGCCGGTCTCGCCGACAAGTGCGAAGTGCAGGTGGCCTACGCGATCGGCGTCGCGCGTCCGGTGAGCCTGATGGTCAACACCTTCGGCACCGGCCGCATCGGCGACGACAGGATCGTCGAGCTCATCGGCCGCCACTTCGACCTGCGCCCGAAGGCGATCATCCAGACCCTGGATCTGCTGCGTCCGATCTACTCGCGCACCGCCGCCTACGGCCACTTCGGCCGCGACGAGCCGGGCTTCACCTGGGAACAGACCGACAAGGCCGCCGCCCTGCGCGCCGACGCCGGGCTCTGACGGCCAGCGCGCGCCCGGCACAGGCCTGCACGACATACGCCGCTTTTGTAGGAGCGGCGGCAGCCGCGAGCCTTTCGCTGCCTCATCAGGCGGGACGTAAAGGTTCGCGGCTTCCGCCGCTCCTACAGACGCCCCGATGCACGCTGCGGGGTTCGCGGCTGCCGCCGCTCCTACAGGAAGCGCGGCAGCTCTCGGTAGGAGCGCCGGAAGGCGCGAACCCCGGCGCATCGAACAGGCGCGGCGCGTGCCGGAGCGCTGCGTTCGCGGCTGCCGCCGCTCCTACGAACTGCGCGGTGCGGCACCGACGACGGATGTCCGGCCCGGTAGAATCCGGAACTCTCGGCCGTGCGCCCGGGTCCTCAAGCCGCCCTCCTTCACGCTCTCGAGTCGCCCATGCTCCAACAAGCCCTCATGTTCGCCCTCGGCCTGGTCGCCCTCGTCGCCGGCGCCGAATTGCTCGTGCGCGGCGCCTCGCGGCTGGCCGTCTCCTTTGGCGTGTCGCCGCTGGTGGTCGGCCTCACTGTGGTCGCCTTCGGCACCAGCGCGCCCGAGATGGCGGTGTCGGTGGGCTCGGCGCTGGGTGGAGCACCCGACCTCGCGATCGGCAACGTGGTCGGCAGCAATATCGCCAACGTGCTGCTGATCCTCGGCATCTCGGCGCTGATCACGCCACTGCTGGTCGATGAGCAGATCATCCGCCAGGAGATCCCGATCATGATCGGAGCCTCGGCCCTGCTCGTGGTGATGGCGCTCGACGGCAACATCGGTCTGGTGGAGTCGATCGTGCTGTTCGCGCTGGTGATCGCCTATACCCTGTTCCTGGTCGTGCAGTCGCGGCGCGCGTCGAAGGCGGTGCAGGACGAGTTCGAGACCGGGATCCCGACCTCCACCTGGGACCGCCACTGGGCGGTGCAGCTCGCGCTGATCGCGGTCGGCCTGGTGCTGCTGGTGGTCGGCGCCGACTGGCTGGTCGATGCCGCGGTGGCCTTCGCGCGCGCCTTCGGCGTCAGCGACCTGGTGATCGGCCTCACCGTGGTCGCGGTCGGCACCTCGATGCCCGAGATCGCCACCTCGATCATTGCAGCCATCCGCGGCCAGCGCGACATCGCGGTCGGCAACGTGGTCGGCAGCAACGTGTTCAACATCCTCGCCGTGCTCGGCGCCGCCGGCATCGCCTCGGGCGTCGGCCTGCCGGTGTCGGATGCGGCGCGCAACTTCGACCTGTGGGTGATGCTCGCGGTGGCCTTCGCCTGCCTGCCGATCATGATCACCGGGCGCGAGATCGCGCGCTGGGAAGGCGTCGTGTTCCTCGCCTACTACGTCGCCTATACCGCCTGGCTGGTGCTGCAGGCGCAGCAGCACGAGAGCGTGCAGGCGTTCTCGGGGATCATGCTCGGCTACGTGATGCCGCTCACCGTGATCACCCTCGTCGTCAGCATCGTGCGCGGCAACGGCAGCCGCGGTCACAGCGGATAGAACAGGCCTTGCGGCGGAAGCGGGCAGCGTGGGAGCGGGCTTGTCCGCGAACATCACCCGCTGAGCTGCCGCTTTCGCGGGCAAGCCTGCTCCCACAGGACGTGGCTTTGCTATACTCCGCACGTTTTCCGAGGAGCGCTGCGAGGCGCCGGCTGCATCCCTGCCGCCAGGCCCCCAGGCTCGGACCCCGCCGCGCGGCGGGTTGCAGTACAACGGCGCTCACCTGCTAATCATCTTCAACCCTGCCGGGTTCGGGATGTCGGGTGAGCTCCCTGCAGCGATGCGCGCTGCCCTCCCCCCGTTCCGCCCGGCCATAGCATGGAGCTTCACATGAACGCCGTGGCTGACACCAACTTCACCGATTTCGTCGTCGCCGACCTGTCGCTCGCCGACTGGGGCCGCAAGGAAATCCGCATCGCCGAAACCGAAATGCCCGGCCTGATGGCGATCCGCGAGGAATACGCCGCCAGCCAGCCCCTGAAGGGCGCACGCATCACCGGCTCGCTGCACATGACCATCCAGACCGCGGTGCTGATCGAGACGCTGACCGCGCTCGGCGCCGAGGTGCGCTGGGCCTCGTGCAACATCTTCTCGACCCAGGACCACGCCGCCGCCGCGATCGCCGCGCAGGGCATCCCGGTGTTCGCGGTCAAGGGCGAATCGCTCACCGACTACTGGGACTACACCCACCGCATCTTCGAATGGTCGGACGGTGGCTACAGCAACATGATCCTCGACGACGGCGGCGACGCCACGCTGCTGCTGCACCTGGGCGCGCGCGCCGAGCAGGACATCTCGGTGCTGGCCACGCCCGGCTCGGAAGAGGAAACCATCCTCTTCGCTGCGATCAAGGCCAAGCTGGCGCAGGACCCGAGCTGGTATTCGACCCGCCTCGCGCAGGTCAAGGGCGTGACCGAGGAGACGACCACCGGCGTGCACCGCCTGTACCAGATGCACGCGCGCGGCGAACTCAAGTTCCCGGCGATCAACGTCAACGATTCAGTGACCAAGTCGAAGTTCGACAACCTCTACGGCTGCCGCGAGTCGCTGGTCGACGGCATCAAGCGCGCCACCGACGTGATGGTGGCCGGCAAGGTCGCGGTGGTGGCCGGCTACGGCGACGTGGGCAAGGGCTCGGCGCAGGCGCTGCGCGCACTGTCGGCCCAGGTCTGGGTGACGGAGGTCGACCCGATCTGCGCGCTGCAGGCCGCGATGGAAGGCTATCGCGTGGTGACCATGGAGTACGCCGCCGACAAGGCCGACATCTTCGTCACCGCCACCGGCAACTACCACGTGATCACCCACGACCACATGGCGAAGATGAAGGACCAGGCCATCGTGTGCAACATCGGCCACTTCGACAACGAGATCGACGTTGCCGGCATCGAAGGCTACCAGTGGGAAGAGATCAAGCCGCAGGTCGATCACGTGATCTTCCCCGACGGCAAACGCATCATCCTGCTCGCCAAGGGCCGCCTGGTGAACCTCGGCTGCGCCACCGGCCACCCGAGCTACGTGATGTCGAGCTCCTTCGCCAACCAGACGATCGCGCAGATCGAGCTGTTCACGCGCACGGCCGACTACCCGGTGGGCGTGTATACGCTGCCCAAGCACCTCGACGAGAAGGTCGCCCGCCTGCAGCTGAAGAAGCTCAACGTGCAGCTCACCGAGCTGACCGACGCGCAGGCAGCCTACATCGGCGTGCCCAAGCAAGGCCCGTACAAGACCGACTCGTACCGCTACTGAGCCCCCCCTTAGGAGCGCCGGCAGGCGCGAACAGCTGAGCCCCACTGTAGGAGCGCCGGCAGGCGCGAACAGCGGCACTTCCGCTCCCGCAGCTCGTCGCCTGTCCGGCGCCGTGTTCGCGCCTGCCGGCGCTCCTACAGCTGGGGCTATTCACGTCTCTCTCGGTGCTGCGCCATGTCGATGAACTCCTTCCATGCCCGCCAGGGCAAGCCGCGACCGGCGGCGCACGTAAAGGACACGGCCGACCGCCATGGCCTGGTGCGTGTTGACCAGCTGCTGGTGGCGCAGGGGCTCGCGCCCTCGCGTAGCGCAGCGCGGGCGCTGGTGGAGGGCGGACGGGTGCGCCACGAGGGGCAGTTGATCACCAAGCCGGCACAGGCGCTGGCCCCCGACGCACGGCTCACGGTGGCGCCGGACGCGAGCGCGCGCTTGGCGCCGCCCGCGAAGCCAGACTGAACCTCGCCGAGGGATCCGACCCGTCGCGCAGCGCCGGCGACGGCAAGCACGAACTCCACTTCCACGCCCTCCGCACGCCGGGCGGCGACATCGCACCGGACACACCATGAGCACCGAAATCTCGATCGAGTTCTTCCCGCCCACCACGGCCGAGGGCGCCGAGAAACTGCGCGCCACGTGCGCGAAACTCTCCGCGCTGAAGCCGGCCTTCTTCTCGGTGACCTACGGCGCCGGCGGCTCCACCCGCGAGCGCACCTTCGCCACCGTGAAGGAAATCGCCGCCGCTGGCTTCCAGGCCGCACCTCACCTGTCCTGCGTGGGCTCGTCGCGCGCCAGCATCCGCGAGATCCTGCAGGAATACATGGACGCCGGCATCCGTCGCATCGTCGCACTGCGCGGCGACCTGCCTTCGGGCGCGGGCGCGGCGGGCGAGTTCCGCTATGCCAACGAGTTGGTCGAATTCATCCGCGCCGAGACCGGCGACCGCTTCCACATCGAGGTCGCGGCCTACCCGGAATGGCACCCGCAGGCACGCAGCCCGCGGGACGACCTCGCTGCCTTCAAGCGCAAGGTCGATGCCGGCGCCAATTCGGCGATCACGCAGTATTTCTACAACGTCGACGCCTACCTCAACTTTGTCGACGCGGCGCGCAAGATGGGCATCGCCATCCCGATCGTGCCTGGCATCATGCCGATCGGCAGCTTCAGCAAGCTGGCACGCTTCTCGGATGCGTGCGGCGCCGAGATCCCGCGCTGGATGCGCAAGGCCTTCGAGAGCTACGGCGACGACACCGACTCGATCCGCGCCTTCGGCCTCGACGTGGTCACCCGCCTGTGCGAGAAGCTGATCGCCGAGGGTGCGCCCGGCCTGCACTTCTACAGCATGAACATGGCCGGCCCGACCACCGAGATCTGCCGGCGGCTGGGGCTGGCTGGCTGATCCGGGCAATCCCGTCACCAATCGAGCGGCGGGTGTGACGTTTATGGTTCAAGACCGGGTAGCAGAACCCGTAGACTGGCGCAGCCAAGACATCATCATCAATCGCACTCGACACGCACGAGCGGCCAGGAGCCGCGACCATGGATCTTGCACCTCGTTCTCCCGGCCCTGCCCGCGGCAGCGGCCGGCTTCGGCCTTGTGTCGGTGACGGCCCCGGCGCGGGGCTGTTCAAGCTCGCCCGCGAGATCGCGCCATGAAGCACCGCCGCGCCGACGACGACCGTCGCCTGACGCTCGGGGAGAAGCTGCGCCGCGTCAGCCAGCGCGCACTTGGCATGGCGGTATTGCTGCTGGCGATCGCGATCACGCTCGGCAGCCTGGTGATCAGCGCGCTCGCGATGGAAAGCAACACCCGCGTGATGGCGCGCGTGCTCGCCGACAACGCCGCGGCCAGCCTGATGTTTCTCGACAACAGCGCGGCCGACCGCGTGCTCGCCACCCTGGAGCGCCTGCCCGACGTGCGCGGCGCGGCGATCTTCGACCTGTACGGCAGCGAGTTCGCGCGCTTCGGAGACTTCACCGGCGCGGAGCGTGAAAGGCCGCGGCTGAGCACGGAGCGGGCCCGCTTCACGTTCACCACCCTGCACATGACCCAGCCGATCGTCGAGGGCGGCAACCTGGTGGGCGTGCTCAACCTCGACCTCGGCCTGCGCCCGCTCTACCTGCAGGTGCTCGCCCACGGCACGATCGCCGCCATCGCCGCCGCGCTCGCCCTGCTGCTCGCCACCCGCACGCTCAGGCGGCTCAACCGCGCGGTGCTGCGCCCGCTGTCGTCCCTGTCGGCGCTGATGGAACGGGTCGCCTACCGCGAGGACTATGCGGCGCGCGCCGCGCCGAGCGAGATCTTCGAGATCGACTCGCTCGCCGCCGGCTTCAATCGCATGCTCGGCCAGATCGCCGAGCGTGACGCACGCCTCGCTGCCCACCGCGACCACCTCGAGGACGAGGTCGCCGCGCGCACCGAGGAGCTGCTCCGTGCCAAGGAGGCCGCCGAGGCCGCCAGCCAGGCCAAGAGCGCCTTCCTGGCGACGATGAGCCACGAGATCCGCACACCGATGAATGGCGTGCTCGGCATGACCGAGCTGCTGCTCGACAGCGGGCTCAACCGCGAGCAGCACCATTTCGCCGTGGCGGTGGAGAACTCCGGCCGCCACCTGCTCGGCATCATCAACGACATCCTCGACTTCTCGAAGATCGAGTCCGGCCACCTCGAGCTCGAGGCGGTGGAGTTCGAGCTCGGCAACCTGGTCGAAGGCACGCTCGCGATGTTCGCGCAGCCGGCCGAGAAGAAGGAGCTCGAGCTGGTCGCCGATCTGCCGCCGGAGGTCCGTCGCTGGCTGCTTGGCGACGCGTTCCGGCTGCGCCAGGTCGTCGCCAACCTGGTCAACAACGCGGTCAAGTTCACCGAGCACGGCGAAGTGGTGGTGCGGGCACGCCTGATCGAGGAGCGCGCCGACGATTGTCGCCTGCGCATCAGCGTCGAGGACACCGGGATCGGCATTCCGCTGCAGGCGCAGGACAGGATCTTCGAGCAGTTCTCCCAGCTCGACGGCTCCACCACGCGCCAATACGGCGGCACCGGTCTCGGCCTGGCGATCTGCCGCCGCCTGGTCGGACTGATGCACGGCGAGATCGGCGTCGCCAGCCTGCCCGGCGAAGGCGCGTGTTTTCATGTCGACCTGCGCCTGCCCAAGGGCCACGGCGCGCCCCCTGCCCCGCCCTGCGGCATCGCCCTGGCCGGCGTGCGCGTAATGGTGGCGGACGACAATGCCACCAGCCGCGCGATCCTTTCGCGCCAGCTCGAGGACTGGGCAATGCGGGTGGAGTGCGTAGCCGACGGTGGCGCGGCACTCGAGCTGCTTGCGCGCGCGGCAGCCGCGGGCGACGGCTTCCACATCGCCGTGCTCGACATGCACATGCCGCACATGGACGGCCTGCAGCTCGCCACCGCGATCCGCAACGAACCCGCACTCGCCGGGCTGCGGCTGGTGGTGCTGAGCTCGAGCTATTCCAGCGCCAGCGTGCGCGAGCGCGAGCGCGCCGGCATACTGCGCTGCGTGCATAAACCCATCCGCCAGGCCGAGCTGAGCGACGTGCTGTGCAGCGCGCTGCGCGCTCCGCTCGCGGATGCGGCCGCCACCGCCGTCGAGGGCACCGGCCCCGTGCCGCTGGGCGGACGCGTGCTGCTCGCCGAGGACAACCCAGTCAACCAGCAGGTCGGCCACGCCATGTTGCAAAGGCTCGGCCTCGCCGTGCGCTTCGCCGACAACGGCGAGGAGGCGCTGCGCCAGGCCGCCACCGAGCACTTCGACCTCATCCTGATGGACTGCCACATGCCGGTCATGGACGGCTACGAGGCCAGCACGGCGATCCGTGCCCTGAACCGCACGCCACGAGTCGCGATCGTGGCCCTCACCGCCAATGTCACCGAAGGCAATCGCGAGCGCTGCCTGGCGGCGGGCATGGATGACTTCCTCGCCAAGCCGTACTCCCTCGAGCAACTGCAAGACACGCTGCGGCGCTGGATGGCGGTGCCCGCTGCAGTGCCCGCCGCGCGCCTGCCCGCCCCGGCCCCCACCACGGACACCAGCGCGACGCCGGCAATCGATCGCGCCTTCATCGAGCAGTTCCGCGAGCTCGACCCCGACGGCGGGATGAGCCTCGCGGCGCGCGTGCTCGGCCTCTATGTCGCCAGCAGCGGCGCAATCGTCGCCGGCGTGGAGCAGGCCGCCACCACGGGCGATGGCGAGGGCTTGCGCCGCGCCGCACACAGTCTCAAGTCGAGCGCAGGCAATGTCGGCGCCAGACACCTGGCCAGCCTGCTCAAGGATTTCGAGCGGATGGGCAAGGACGGCCACCTCGAGGACGCGCGCACGCGGCTCGGCGAACTACGTGACGAGCAGGCGCGCGTGCTCGAAGCGATCCGCATGTTGCAGGAGGAATTCGATCGATGAGCGAGAATCGCATCCTGGTCGCCGACGACGACCCCACCACCCGCCTGCTGATGGAGGCTGCGCTCACCAAGGCCGGTTTCGAGGTCGGCCTGGCCGAGGACGGCGAGCAGGCCCTGCAGGTGTTCAGGGACGGGCGCTTCGACATGGTGCTGCTCGACGTCGACATGCCGGGCATGGACGGCCACGCGGTGTGTGCGGCGCTGCGCCGGCGCTGTGGCGACGCGCTGCCGATCGTCATGGTCACTGGCATGGGCGACACCGCGTCGGTCGAAGCCGCCTTCGAGGCCGGCGCGACCGACTTCCTCGCCAAGCCGATCAGCTGGCCGCTGCTCGGCCACCGCGTGCGCTACGTGATGCGCGCCACCCGCGCCGCGGCCGCGCTGCGCCGGGCCAATGCACGCAATGCGGCGATGCTCGACGCCTTTCCCGACACCCTGCTGCGCATCGACGACAGCAACCGCATCATCGAGCTGCGCGCCGCGCCCACCGGCGTGCGCAGTTGTTGCATGCCATCGGTGGGCGAAACGCTGCACGAAGGCTATCCGCTCGCGGTTGCGACCTTGCTTGCGCAAGCGCTGGCACAAGCCCGCCACAGCGGTCAGCCACACACGGTGGATTTCGCACTCGACTGCGAGAGCGGACACCCGTGCCACCAGGAAGCACGGGTAAGCGCGATCGACGGCGGCGAAGTCCTGTGCCTGCTGCGCGACATCACCGAACGCAAGGAATACGAGGCCCGCATCCACCGCCTCGCCTATTTCGACAGCCTGACCGGGCTGGCGAACCGGCGCGGCTTCCTCGAACGGCTCGAGCGCGAGATTCGCCGCGCGCAGCAGAACGGATGGCGGTTCGCGGTGCTGTTCCTCGACCTCGACCGCTTCAAGAGCATCAACGACACCCTTGGCCACGCCGTGGGCGACGCCCTGCTGCAACAGGCGGCGGAGCGGCTGCACGCGATCACGCGCCCCGGCGACATGGTGTCGCACGACGTCGATGGCCTCGGTACGGCCGAGTTCGCCCGCCTCGGCGGCGACGAATTCACCGTGCTGCTGCCAGCGATCACGCGCCCCGAAGATGCCCTGCCGATCGCTGAACGCATCTGCAGCAGCATGAGCGCCCCATTCACGATCGACGGCCAGACGCTCGGCATCACTACCAGCATCGGCATCGCCGTGTTCCCGGAAGACGGCAAGGACGCGGCCACGCTGATCAAGCACGCCGACACCGCGATGTACGACGCCAAGGCGAACGGCCGCAACGGCTGCCGCTACTACAACCCGGCGCTGACCGCCGAGGCAGTGCACCGCGTCGAGCTCGAAGCGGGGCTGCGCCGCGCACTCGCCAACGACGAATTCATGCTGATGTACCAGCCCCAGTTCGAGATCGGCGGCGACCGCATCACCACCGTCGAGGCGCTGGTGCGCTGGCAGCCACCCGGCGCCGCCCTGGTGCCGCCGCTCGAGTTCATTCCCTTCGCCGAAGAATGCGGGCTGATCGATGCCATCGGCGCCTGGGTGCTGCGGCGTGCATGCCGCGATGCCGCGACGTGGATGCAGCGCGGGCTCGACCTGCGGGTGGCAGTCAATCTGTCGCCGATGCAGTTCCGCGCCAGCGGCCTGCTCGATACCGTGCGCGACGCACTCGCAGCCAGCGCGCTGCCGGCCCACCGTCTCGAGCTGGAGATCACCGAGCGCGCGCTGATGGCGGACGACGCGGCCACCCACGCCACCCTCGCCGCACTGCGCACGCTCGGCATCAGCATCGCGCTCGACGACTTCGGCACCGGCTATTCGTCGCTGAGCTACCTCAAGCGCCTGCCGCTGGGCAAGGTGAAGATCGACCGCAGCTTCGTGAGCGGCCTTCCGGACGACGCCGACAATCTGGCGATCGTGCGCGCGATCCTCGCCCTCGCCCGCACGCTGGGTTTCAGCATCACCGCCGAGGGCGTCGAGACCGCAGCACAGGCCACCCTGCTCGGCAGCCTCGAGGCTGACAGCCTGCAGGGTTTCCTGTTCAGCCAACCCGTATCGATGCAGGAAATCGAGCGTCTCGCCCGCCGCAGTTGAGTGCAGGCCCCGCGTCACACCTCCGACGGCCAGCGTTTCGCGCAGGCGCGACGCAGGCGGCGACAGGGGGGGACGACGGGGCTGCGTCGGCACAGCGTGGCGTGGACAAGCGCCCGCAAGGCTCGCGGCTCCCGCCGCTCCTACAGGGGCCCCGACCGCCACAATTCACCGCAGATGCTTGAGGCGGCTGGGGTGCCGGGGTGCCGGGCGTTCGTGTAGGAGCGGCGGAAGCCGCGAACTTTTGAAGCACCGCGGACGCCCGTTCGCACCCCCGCACCGGATCAGGGCCGGCGCAGGTTGCGCGCCAGGCCGAGCAGCGCCGCCCCCGGCTTGAGGCCGGCGCGGCGGCTGCGTTCGACGTCGATCTCGAACGCCAGGCGCTGCCCCTCGGGGACAATCAGGATCGCCGCAGGCTGCGGCGGCGATGCATCGCTCACCGTCAGCACCGGCGCATCGCCGAGCAGATCGGCGATGCGCCCCAGGATGGGCGCCTCGTCCTTGCCGACGTAGAGCAGGTCGCAGTCGCGGATCGCGGTCAGCGCACCGAGCCGCGCCACCACCACGCTGCGCCCGTGCAGGGCCTTGCCCTCCAGCCGGCGCATCGCGTCGGCCAGGCCGTTGTCCCCATAGACGCAAAAATTGAAGCTCGTGCGCGTCGCCGGCGGCCACTGGGTGAGCGCGGCGAAGTTGTAGGCGTAGGTGGCCTTGAGGTCGAGCTCGGACAGCGCCTGCGCGAACACGCCCGGCGGAGCCCAGAGCGCAAACAGGAAGAGAAGGCCGCGCATCTTCACAGCGCGTACCCGACCTGCAGCCAGACGCTGCGTCCGTCCATGTTCAGACCGTCCTGCGCCACGTCCCCGGGCCGCCAGTCGAAACCCGACACCGTCTCGTAGTCGCGATCGAACAGGTTGCGCACGCTCAGCGAGGCCGACAGACCGTGCCAGTCACGCTCGGAGGACAGGGTGAGGTGGGCGAGCGTGACCCCGCCGAGCATGCGTCGCTCGCGGGTCAGGCGCGGCCCGAGATACTGCGCCTCGACGCCGGCGCGCAGCGCCTCGCCCGGCAGCAAAAAAGTGAAGGCGAGCTTGCCGAGCAGGTCGGGCGAATTGACCGCGTCGCGCCCCTCGACATCGCGCGAACGCTGCCAGGCAACACTGGCACGCGCACGCGCCCCACGCTCCCACGTATGCTCGATCTCGGCCTCGACGCCGCGCGCGCGGCTACTGCCCTCGGGCAGGTAGTCGTCCAGCACCTCATCGTAGACGAGCAGGTCGCTGCGCCGGTAATGGTAGAGCGCGCCGGTGAAGCGCGTGTGCGGCGCGAGCTGGTGCTGCAGCACCAGCTCGGTGGCGGCGACGTACTCGGGCACCGCGGTGTCGTCGGACGTCCAGCGGTCGTTGGCGCTGGGCATCTTGAAGGCCTCGCTGTACGAAGCCTTCCAGGTGGTTGCCGAATCCGGCTGCCAGATCAGCGCCGCACGCGGGCTCATGTTGGCGTCGAGGTTGTCGGCGTCGTCGTAGCGCGCGCCGAGGTTGAACGTCCATTGCGCGTTCAGGCGGTAGTCGTCGGCGACGTAGAGGCTGAACGTGCGGCGCGAGAGCTCACCATCGTCGCGATAAGTTACCTCGCCCTCGGGCGAGAGGAAGCGACGATGGAAGGACTGGCGATGATCGTCGCGCAGCTCCGCACCGAACACCAGGGTGTGATCGGTGAACCAGCGTCCGACGAACTTCTGGTCGAAGCGCCACCACGCGCCGCGATAGTCGCGCACGCCGTATTTCTCGCCGTCGTCGTACTCGCCATCCTGGTTCAGGGCGTATTCACGCTGATTGCCATAGGCATAGCGCCCCAGCATCAGGCTGGACGAGGAATAGAGCTGAAGGCCGAGGTCGGTCTCGTGGCGCACAGCCAGAAAGGCGCTCTCGTCCCGCGTCGGGAAAGGCGTGTTGAAGGCAGTGTATGCGGAGGGATTCGTCGGTACGTTCTTGTCGCGCTCCACCCACGCCGCCTGCACCGTCCACCCGCCCCACGACAGCTTGCCGAACACGCGCTGGTTGCGCTCGCCGTCGAGGCCCTCGGCCACGCCGAAGTTGGTCGAGGGCGTGTCGTAGGCGGGGAAGTACAGGTTGCGACCGTCGACGTCGAGCGTGGAGGCCGAGAGCAGGACCTCGGCGCCGCTCTCGAGGCGCTTGCCCCAGGTGGCGCGCTGGCGGCTGGCGCCGCGGCTGGACAGCTCGGCGGACACGCGCGCGCCGTCGAAGTCACGCCCGCGCCGGGTGACGACGTTGATGATGCCGAGCAGCGCGTTGTTGCCGTAGGTCACCGAGCCGGTGCCCGGCACGTATTCGACACGTTCGACCAGCTCCAGGTCGATCAGCCCGGACTCGTCGATGTAGGCTTGGTCGAACAGGTTGTCCTGCACCGCGTAGCCGTCAATCAGCAGCATCACGCGGCCGGCATAGTCCTCGACGTCGCCGAAGCCGCGCCCGCCCATGTAGTGATAGGTGCGCTCGTCGGTGGTGTACAGGCCGCGCATGCCGTTGATGACGTCGGCCAGCGTGCGATAGCCGTAGGCGCGGATATCGTCGGCGGTGACGATGGCCACCGCCGCGGGCGAGTCGCTGACCTGGCGTGCGAGCCGCGACGCCGAAATGAAATCGCGCAGCAGCAACTCTTCGAAGGGCAGCGCGGTGAGGTCGTCTTCGGCAAGGCTGTGCCCGGGGAGGGCAGCGAGCAGCAAGCTCGTGCCGAGCAGCATGATCTTCCACCACCGAACAATCACGACGATTACCGCTCCCCGCTTCGATCCCGCATATTGACCCGCCCCCGAATCAGGTATCTTATCAGCCCCCGCCCGCGCCGCCGACGCACCCACATGAAGAAGCTCGAACACATCCCGCTGAACGGCGAATTGCCCAGCCCGAAAGGGGTCGCGCTGGCCATCCTCGAGCTGTGCCGCAAGGAAGACGCGACCATCGCCGAGGTCGCGCACATCGCGCAGACCGACCCGGCGCTCGCCAGCCGGCTGATCCGCCAGGCCAACTCGGCGGCGATGGGCGGGAGTCGCCCGGTGGCCTCGGTCACCGAGGCCATCATGCGGCTCGGCATGGGCACGGTGCGCAACCTCGCACTCGGTTTTTCGCTGGTGGACCAGTACCAGAACGGCCCCTGCGAAGGCTTCGATTACCAGGGCTTCTGGTCGCACTCGCTGCTGATGGCCGTGGCCGTGCAGCAGTTCTGCGCGATGGCGAACGTGGGCTCGAGCGAGGAGCTGTTCGCCT
>JAKLLJ010000120.1 GCA_023150215.1 Thauera sp.
GGTGCAGCAGCGGGCTGGTCTTCTGGATGATCAGCTCGGTGAGCTGGACGATCGCCGCGATCACGACGATGAAGGACAGGGTGCGCAGGTAGCCGAGGTCGAAGGGCTGCAGCAGGTAGTGGTCGATCAGGTAGCTGGTGCCGGCGCCGACGGTGAGCACGAAGGTCGTGGCCGCGCCCATGCCGATGGCGGTCTCGAGCTTTTTCGACACGCCCATGAACGGGCACAGCCCGAGGATGCGGACGAGGACGACGTTGTTCACCAGGACGGCGCCGATGACGACAAAGATGTAGCTGGTCATGATCCGCGCACGGAAGATAATCCGCGGATTATCCTCCGCGCCGAAGGTGGGCATCAACCCTGATCGCGCAAGGGAATCGCCGCAGGCTCGCGGCTCGCGCCGCGCCTGCAGATATCCGCCTGCCTTTGCCGTGCTTCAGCGCCACTCGGGTGGCGGTGGCGCCAGGCTGGCCGTGTGCAGCGACCAGTGCCCGCGGCGGCGGTCGTCGAAGAAGTGGCGCAGGCTGATCGCGATCGAGCGGAAGGCGATGAGATCCCAGGGAATCTCGTCCTCGGCAAAGAGCGCCACCTCGAGCGACTCCTCGCCCGGGCGGAAGTCCAGGTCGAGCAGGCGTGCGCGGTAGATGATGTGCACCTGGCTGATGTGCGGTACGTCGATCAATGTATACAGGTCGCCGACCTCGATCCGTGCGCAGGCCTCCTCGAGCGTTTCGCGCGCCGCGGCCTGCGAGGTGGTTTCCTCGTTTTCCATGAAGCCCGCAGGCAGGGTCCACATGCCCAGCCGCGGCTCGATCGCGCGTCGGCAGAGCAGGACCTTGTCCTCCCATTCGGCAAGGGCGCCGACGACCATCTTCGGGTTCTGGTAGTGGATGGTGCCGCAATGCGCGCAGACGTGGCGCGGCAGGGTGTCTCCGGACGGAATGCGGAAGACGACGGTGGCGCCGCAGGCAGAGCAGTATTTCATGATCACGCAAGTGTGGTTTTCGCCGATTCTAGCCCTCTTTCGCTTGCGTACCGGCGTCGGCCGGCTCAAGAATGGCGTCCGCACGCCGTTGGCGATGATCGGCGGGTGCATGGGCCGGGGCAGCAATCGACAGTGAGGAAGGGATGCCGCAACCGATCGACATGAGACGCTACGCGCAACTCAAGGCCGCGGGGGACCTGCCCTCGCCGCGCGGTGTCGCGCTCGCCATCATCCGCCTCACGCAGTCGAGCGAGGTCTCGCTGGCCGAACTGGGGCGCGTGATCAAGGGCGATCCGGCCTTCGTCGGACGCCTGGTGAAGGCGGCCAACGGACTGATCGCCGAGAACCGCCGTGCGATCGTGTCGGTGCAGGAAGCGCTGATGGTGCTTGGCCTGCCTGCGGTGCGAACGCTGGCGCTGGGTTTCTCGCTGCTGTCGACCTATCGCAAAGGCTCCTGCCAGGGCTTCGACTACCAGCGTTTCTGGTCATCCGCGCTGCTGATGGCGATCGCCATGCAGGCGCTGACGCAGCGGGTGCGGATGGTCGCCGCCGACGAGGCGTTCAGCCTCGGCTTGCTGGCGCGGGTGGGCGAACTCGCGCTGGCCACCCTTTATCCGGACGCCTTCTCGCGCCTGCTCGGCGACTTGCAACGCGAGCCCGCTGTGCCGCAGGTCGTGCTCGAGGAGCAGGCGTTCGCGATGAATCACCGCGAGCTCGGTGCCGCCATGCTGGCGGACTGGGGGGTGCCCGACGCGCTCGTGCAGCCAGTGCGCTTCCACGAGCAGCCCGAGCTGGCCGGGTATGCGGACGATTCGCGCGCGGCAGGCATCGTGCAGTGCCTCATGCTGGCGCGCGCAGTAGCCCAGCTCTGCCTTGCCCCGGAGTCCGAACAGGTGCGCCTGATGACGCCGATGCTGCGCCTGTCGGGCCGGCTCGGCCTGGGGCGCAGCGAATTCGTGTCCTTGTGCGAGCGCGTCGGGCGCGACTGGGATGAATGGGGCAAGCTGCTGCAGATCCGCACCGAGGGCGCGCCGCGCTTCGCCGAATTGAGCGCTGCGGCGGCCGATGCGGTCGGCGAGGCGACGAAGGGTGCGCCGGCGCAGCCGGTGGCGGCGGAAGCCGAGCAGCCGATGCGGGCGCTGGTCGTGCTGGGCGCACGCGAGGAGCGCGTGCTCGTGCGTGCCGAGCTCGAGGCGGCCGGGCTCGCGGTGTTCGTTGCCGGCGGTACCGATGCGGCGCTCGAGGCTGCGCTCGACGTCCAGCCCCAGCTGCTGATCGTGGACTGGTCGGCCGATGGCGAGCGTGTGGTGCGTGGTCTGAGAGACATGCGGCTCGGGCGCGGAGTCTGCGTGACAACCTTGATGGAGGCCGAAGACGAGGCCTTGCTGCGCGCCGCATCCGCCGCCGGCGCCGATGATTTTCTTGTCCGTCCGCTGCATCGCGCGGCGCTGACGCTGCGCCTGCGCGCCTGCGTGCGCATGCTGGTGCTGCAGCAGGAACTCGAGCACGAACGCGAGGAGTTGCGCAATTTCGCCGCCGAACTGTCGATCTCCAACCGGCGTCTGCAGGAAGCGGCGCTCACCGATCCGCTGACCGGGCTGCCCAATCGCCGCCAGGCGATCGACTCGATGGAGGCCGAGTGGGCGACGGCGACGCGGCACAATCGCGCATTCTCGGCGATGATCGTCGACCTCGATGGTTTCAAGGCGATCAACGACACCCACGGCCATGACGTCGGCGACATGGCCCTGCGCCACGCCGCCGCCGCGCTGCGCAGTGGGCTGCGCACCCAGGACCTGATCTGTCGAACCGGTGGCGACGAGTTCCTCGTCCTGTGCCCCGATACCGAACTGAAGGCGGCGATGGTGGTGGCCGAGCGGCTGCGGCTTGCCGTACAGGCGCGCGCGGTCGACACCGGCGGGCCGCAGATCTTCCTCACCGCGAGTGTCGGTGTTGCCATGCGCGTGCCGGAGATGGCCGGCGTGGATGCGCTGATCAAATGCGCGGATGACGGCGTTTACCGCGCCTAGCAGCGCGGCCGCAACTGCATCGCCGCGCTGCAGCTCGACTCGGGCGAGGGCTGAGGGGCTGAGGGGCTGAGAGGCTGAGAGGCTGAGGGGCTGAGAGGCTGAGAGGCTGAGAGGCTGAGAGGCGGGGCGACGCTGCGAATACGGGCGCGCGCCGTCTCGCGCGGGCAAGTGTTGCCAGGAGGCGACACCTGTGGCGTGATGTGCTGCACGAAGTGGGTCATCGAAGCTTGCCGGAGTTCAGAAACTACATTAAGTTGCAGTCGTTGAACCCCGTGTGGGCTGGAAAACCATGGATCGCCCCGATTTCCAGGACGACATTCGCGAATTGAACCTCGCCTATCTGATGCTGGCGCAGCAAATGCTGCGCAGCGATCGTGCCACGGCGCTGTTCCGCCTCGGCATCGGTGAGCCGTTCGCGGACCTGATCGAATCCATGTCGGCGGCCAAGCTGGTCAGGATGGCATCGAGCCAGGTGCTGCTGCCCTGTTTCCGCTTTGACGATGCGCAACTGGCCCGGCTGATGGCGGGCGAGGGGCGCGATGCCGCCAGCGCTGGCCTGCATGCGGCGATTCTCGCCGCCGGCAAGGCCGCGGCCGATGCGCGCTGAGGAGTGCCATATGAAGAACAAGAGTGTGATCGAGGAAGCCGATGACGTGCGCCGCGCGGTGGAGATGGTGCAGCTCGGCGCGCGCATGCAGATGCTCGAGGTCGAGACCCGTCTGAGCCGCGAAAAGCTGTTGAAGATCTACAAGGAAGTGCGCGGTGTCTCGCCGCCCAAGGGCATGCTGCCGTTCTCGACCGACTGGTTCATGACCTGGCAGCCGAACGTGCATTCGTCGCTGTTCATGAACCTGCACCGCTATTTCGCGGGCGCGGGCGTGCACGGGCTCGACGCCATTCTCAAGGCCTATCACCTTTATCTCGACCACATCGAGACCAGTGTGATCGAGCCTGCACTGAGCCTGACCCGGGCGTGGACCCTGGTGCGCTTTTTCGATGCCGACCTGCTGCAACTCGCGGCGTGCACCCGCTGCAGCGGCGAGTTCGTCGTCCATGCGCATGATCCGGTGCATGACTACGTCTGCGGCTTGTGCAACATGCCCTCGCGTGCGGGCTCCTCGCGCCGCAAGACGACGGCACGCAAGGCCGTGTCACCGACCCGCAAGGCCGTAACCGCCTGACCCCGCGGGCGCGCGGAGCGCGCGCCGCACTGTCCGAATGTCATGGGCCGCACTGGCAACAGGCGGCCCATGTTGCATGCGTGGCGGGCGTGCGCTGATGCCTGCGTGATGCTCAAGTTGCTGTACGGGTTGCCGTTACACTCGACGAAAACTGTGCCCGTCCCGGTGCAGCGTCGCGAACCGCTCTGGAGTTTCCAGTGTTCCTGATCATCGGCTACGTCATTATCCTCGCGGCCTCGCTCGGCACCTATGCGGTGCACGGCAGCCTGGCGGCGCTCTGGGTGCCCATGGAGTACATCGCGATCATCGGCCTGATGATCGGCGGCTTTGTCGCCGGCAACGGGCCGAAGGCGATCAAGTCCACGCTCGGCTCGCTGTCGCTGGCGGTCAAGGGCTCGAAATACAACAAGGCGCTCTACATCGACCTGCTCGCGCTCTTGTTCGAGATCCTCGCCAAGGTGCGCAAGGAAGGCCTGATGTCGATCGAGAGCGACATCGAGAACCCCGACTCCAGCCCGATCTTCTCCAAGTATCCGAGCGTCGCCGCCGATCACCACGCGGTCGAGTTCATGACCGACTACCTGCGCATGATGGTGGGCGGCAACCTCAACGCGTTCGAGATCGAGAACCTGATGGACATGGAGATCGAGACCCATCACCAGGAGGCGCACACCGCCCCGCACGTGGTCTCCAAGGTCGCCGACGCGGTGCCCGCATTCGGTATCGTGGTCGCGGTGATGGGCGTGGTGAACGTGATGGGCTCGGTGGGCCAGCCGCCGGCGGTGCTGGGCAAGATGATCGGCGGCGCGCTGGTCGGCACCTTCCTCGGCATCCTGGTCTCGTACGGCTTCGTGGCGCCGATCGCCAGCCAGCTCGAGCAGAAGGTGGAAGAAAGCGGCAAGATCTACCAGGTCATCAAGGTGGTGCTGCTGGCGAGCATGAACGGCTATGCGCCGCAGGTCGCGGTGGAGTTCGGTCGCAAGGTCCTGTACTCGACCGATCGCCCGGGCTTCGTCGAGCTCGAGCAGGAACTGAAGAACCGCAAGGGCTGAGGGCAATGGGCGCGACGTGCCATGTTTCCTGTCGTGCTGAGGGCCTGGCGCATGCGCCGGCGAGCGGAGGTGCGCGGTGAGCGACGACACCCAGCAGCCCATCGTCGTCAAGCGCATCAAGAAAGGCGGTGGTGGCCATCACGGTGGTGCGTGGAAGATCGCTTACGCGGACTTCGTGACCGCGATGATGGCCTTCTTCCTGCTGATGTGGTTGCTCGGCTCGACCGCGCAGGGCGACCTCGAAGGCATCGCCGACTACTTCCAGAATCCGCTCAAGCTGGCGATGCAGGGTGGCGAGGGCAGCGGCGACAGCTCCAGCATCATCAAGGGCGGCGGCGAGGACCTGTCGCGCAAGGTCGGGCAGGTCCGCCGCGGCGACACGGCCAGCAATCGCGCGATCAACCTCGATGCTGCGCCAGCACGTGTCAAGAGCGAAGCCCAGATCGCCGCCGAGGCGATCAAGGCGGCGGCCGAACGCCGCGAGCGCTCGCGCCTGATCGATCTCAAGGGCAAGCTGGAGGCGATCATCGAAGCCAACCCGACCTTGCGCCAGTTCAAGAACCAGATCCTGCTCGACATCACCAGCGAAGGCCTGCGAATACAGCTGATCGACGCACAGAACCGGGCGATGTTCACGTCCGCGAGCGCCGATCTGCGCCCGTACACCAAGGAGTTGCTGCGCGAGATCGCGGCTGCGCTCAACGATGTCGACAACCGCCTCAGTATGTCCGGGCACACCGACTCCGCCCAGTATGCAGGGGGCGAGCGCGGCTTCTCGAACTGGGAGCTATCCTCGAACCGTGCCAATGCCGCGCGCCGCGAGCTGGTCGCCGGCGGGCTCGAGGGCGGCAAGATGGTGCGCGTGGTCGGCCTGGCCGACACCGCGCACCTGAATCCCGACGACCCGCTCGATCCTGCGAACCGGCGCATCAGCATCATCGTGCTCAACAAGGCCGCCGAGGAAGCCCTGCGCAGCCAGCAGGGTGCGCCCGGCGTTGCCAACGGTGCTCAAGTCGGACGCCCTGCGGCCGATATCAAGACGGACACGAGCACTCTCCCGGTGCCCAACTGAACGCAAGGCTGCAGCAATGTCCGAACTGCTGAAGAATATCGATGCCCGTACCCGGCTCGCGGGCACCAACAAGCTCGAGATCCTGCTTTTCACGCTCGGGATCGATCCGCGTAGCGGCTGCCGCGAAACCTACGGCATCAACGTGTTCAAGGTGCGCGAGGTGATGCGTCGACCGACGGTGACGGCTGCGCCCGACATGCCCGATGCCGTTCAGGGCATGGTGAGCCTGCGCGGCGCGCTGGTGCCGGTGGTCGATCTTGGACGCTACATCGGCATCGGCGACGATGCTGCGCGCGAGATCATGATCGTCACCGAGTACAACGGCCATACCCAGGGCTTCCTGGTCGAGGGCGTCGACACCATCCTGCGCCTGGACTGGTCGCAGATGCGGGTGCCGCCGGAGATGCTCACGGCGCGCATGGGCGGCCTCGTCACCGCGGTGACCTCGCTTGCCGACGGCCGCCTGGTGATGATGCTCGACGTCGAGCGCGTGCTCTCCGAGACCTCGCGCTACGACGACGAATTCCTCTTCCGCGACATCACGCCGATTCCCGGCGGCGACGAGCACGTCGTCTTCTTTGCCGACGACTCCTCGGTGGCGCGCCGGCAGATCGCGCAGACCCTGGATGCGATGGGCCTGCGCCACGTCGGCGCGGTCAACGGTCGGCAGGCGTGGGAGGAACTGTGCCGGGTGGCCGCGCGTGCCGAGGCCAACGGGCGCAAGGCGGGCGACTTCGTCAGCCTGGTGCTGACCGACGTCGAGATGCCCGAGATGGACGGCTTCATGCTGACCCGCCAGATCAAGGCCGATCGGCGTTTCGCCGGCGTGCCGGTGGTCATGCATTCCTCGCTGTCGGGCAGTTCGAACCAGCAGCTCGGCCAGTCCGTCGGCGTGGACGAGTACGTCTCCAAATTCGAGCCCCAACGCCTGGCGCAGGTGTTGACCCGCCTGCTCGGCGCGGGCGACGTCAGCAGCGGACACTGAGGAACAGTCATGGAACACACGCGTCACGAAGAGTCGGCCCTGTTCGACGCGGTCGACGGCCGCGCGACCCTGGCCGGCTCCAACCGCCTCGAGATCCTGTTGTTCTCGCTCGGTACCGGGGAGAACTTCGGCATCAACGTCTTCAAGGTGCGCGAGGTGTCGCGTACCCCCTTCATCACCCGCACGCCCAACATGCCGGCCGGCGTCGAGGGCCTGATCTCGCTGCGCGGCAACGTCATCCCGGTGCTGTCGCTGGGGGCCGTTCTCGGCCTGGCGCCGCCGGGCGCGCCGCTGGGCGCGGCGATGATGGTCACCGAGTACAGCAAGCGCACGCTCGGCTTCCTGGTCGAGTCGGTGGATCGCATCGTGCGCGTCGAGTGGAACCGCGTGCGTGCGCCCGAGAACCTGTCGACCGGCGCACACAGCTTCATCACCGCGATCACAGAGCTCGACGACGGCCGCCTGGTGTCCATCCTCGATGTCGAATCCATCCTCGCCGACACCTTCGGCGAGGCGGTGGTGGGTGACATCACGCCAATCGGCAATGGCCACGAGGTCAATGTGTTCTTCGTCGACGACTCGACGGTCGCCCGCCGCAAGATCACCGAGGTGCTCGATCGCCTCGGGGTGCGCCACAAGCACGCCACCAACGGCCTGGAGGCCTGGAACCGGCTCGACAGTCTCGCTTCGCACGCCGACCACGCCGGACAGCGCCTCGCCGACGAGATCGACATGATCATGCTCGATGCCGAGATGCCTGAGATGGACGGCTACGTGCTCACCCGCAAGATCAAGGGCGATGCGCGCTTCACCGGCATTCCGGTGGTCATGCACTCGTCGCTGTCTTCCGAGGCCAACCGGGCGATGGGCACCCGGGTCGGGGTGGACGCCTACGTGGCAAAATTCGACGCCGAAGTACTGGCGGAAACCATTCGTCCGATGCTGCAACGGGCGCGTCGGGCCTCCTGACCGCACAGGAACAGAACCCGGAGATCAACAATGTCCGACCCCAAGACCCGATTCCTCATCGTTGACGATTTCTCGACCATGCGCCGCATCGTCAAGAACCTGCTCAACGACCTGGGTTTCACCAACACCGCGGAAGCCGACGACGGCACCACCGCGCTGGTCGAACTGCAGAAGGCGAAGTTCGACTTCGTCGTCACCGACTGGAACATGCCCAACATGGATGGGCTGACGCTGCTGCAGAGCATTCGCCGCGAGCCCCAGCTCAAGCATCTGCCGGTGCTGATGATCACCGCCGAGGCCAAGAAGGAAAACATCATCGCCGCCGCTCAGGCGGGCGCCAGCGGTTATGTGGTCAAGCCCTTCACCGCCGCCACGCTGGCGGAGAAGCTGGAAAAGATTTTCGAGAAGATGGGTCGCGGTCCGGCCTGAACAGCGCCTGCACCGTACACGGAGCACAGACATGAGCAGAAAGCCCAGAGCGGAGCCTTCGGGCGATTCCGACGAATTGCAGGCGCTCTTCGACAGCATCGCCGCCGTGCCTGCGGGCGCCTCGGCGGGCGCAGCCGACAGCGGCGGCGAGATCCTGCCGATCGACGAGTCCGGAGACAGCGACGAACTGCAGGCGCTTTT
>JAKLLJ010000121.1 GCA_023150215.1 Thauera sp.
GGCACGCACCCGATGGCTGTCGGGGGCGACCGCGACCGGGTTGGCGTTGTAGACATGGATCGCGCGCACCGGCGGGTCGCGGGTGTCGAGCAGCACGTCACCGATGAAGGACATGTTGAGCGCGCGCGGCGGATGGCGCTCTGCATGCGGATGGAGATCGGGCCGGGTCAGGGCCTGCGCATCGACCGGGAAGTTGCCCGAAGTCGACAGCAGCGCACCGCAACCCGCATGGCGCCAGGCGCCGGTGAGCGCGGGCAGGCAGGCAACGTTGCGCACCGCCATGCCGCCTCCGGCGCAGCGGTTGAGGCCATAGTTGAGCCGGATCAGGCTGTGCCCGCTGCGGCCGTACTCGATCGCCAGGCTGCGGATGGCCTCGGCGGCGAGGCCGGTGAGCAGTGCCGCCCATTCCGGCGTGCAGGTGCGCACACGCTCGGCAAGCGCGTCGAAGCCGAGCGTATGGCGGGCAATGTACTCGCGGTCGAGCAGGCCATCGGCGATCAGCACCTGCATCATCGCCAACGCGAGTGCGCCGTCGGTGCCGGGCAGCGGGGCGAGGTGGAGGTCGCACTTCTTCGCGGTGTCGGTACGCCGCGGGTCGATGCACACCAGGCGGGCGCCGCGCCGCTTCGCCTCCTGCAGGTAGCGCCAGCCGTGCAGGTTGGAGACCACCGGGTTGGCGCCCCAGATCAGGATCAGGCGCGCCTCGACGGCCGCCTCGGGGTCGGCGCCGAGCATCGCGCCCACGGTGGCCTTCCAGCCGTGGGCGCCGGCGGTGGCGCAGATCGTGCGTTCGAGCAGGGATGCGCCGAGACGGTGGAAGAAGCGCCGGTCCAGGCTCTCGCCCTGCACCAGGCCCATGGTGCCGCAGTAGCTGTAGGGCAGGATCGCGCGCGGGTCCTCGGCGGCGATCTCGCGGTATTTCGCTGCGATGGTGTCGAGCGCCTCGTCCCAGGAGATGCGCGCGAAGCGCCCCTCGCCCTTGCGCCCTACCCGCTTCATCGGATGCAGCAGGCGGCGCTCGGAATATACCCGCTCGAGGTAGTGTGCGACCTTGGTGCACAGCGCGCCGTTGGTGAAGGGCATGCCGACAGCGCCGCGGATCTTCACCGCGCGGCCGTCCGCGACCGTGACCTCCATCGCGCAGGTGTCGGGGCAGTCGTGCGGGCAGGCCGCACGCACGCGGACTTCGGCTTCGGGTGGCGCAGGCATCGCTCCCTCGTCGGTCAGTGGGATGCGGGACCGCCACGGCGGGCGGCTCAAGGGGCGCTCAGCGGCGCGGCGTTCCCTGCACCGGCGCAGGAGCAGACGCCGAAGTGAGCTCGACGTAACGGCGGCGGTGCTCGTCGAAACGCTCGAGGACCGCGCTGCGCTCACGCATCTTGGCAGCGATCACCGAAGACTGGGCGACGATCTCGCTGTCGAGCAGGCGGATGTCGGTCTCGAGGCTCGCCGCCACGTCGCTCTTGTCGGTACGCGTGGCCTCATCGATCAGGCCGCGCTGCCGTTCGAGCAGTTCGGCTTCGCGGGCACGCAACTGGCGGATGCTGCGGTCGAGCTCGCGCAGCTCGCGGTCGCGGCGGCTGTCGAGGTCCTCGATGCTGCGATAGGTCTCGAGCAGGGCCTGGTCGAGACGCACCTGGCGCATGCGCTCGGCCTCCTCGGCACGGCGGCTGTGCTCGGCCGCGGCGCGCTGGGCGATCTCCTCCGCGGTGAGCGGCGCCGCGACCGTCCGCCGCACGATGCCCGACGGACTCAGCTCGCGATAGGCACGGCCATAGCACGCAGCAGGCAGGATATCGCCACACACCGGCTGGCCGCCGACATCGCAACAAAAGATCGCTGCACCACCACCCGCGCGCGCAGGCGCCGCCCCTAGCGCGAGCAGGAGGGCGCAGCAAAGCCCGACAACGACAGGTTCAACGCGAGGAAATCCCATACAGTTCCCGATAAGCCTTGACCGCATCGAGGTTCGCTGCCAGTTCGGGACTATCTGCCAGGTAGGCGATGAGGTCTTCGAGGGTGGCGACCGCGATCACCGGAATACCGAAATTCTCCTTGACCTCCTGGACCGCAGACAAGGCACTTTTACCGCGTTCCATGCGATCGAGCGCGATCACCACGCCTGCCGGGGTGGCACCGGCGGCACGGATCAATTCGACCGACTCACGCACCGAGGTACCGGCCGAGATCACGTCGTCGAGGATCAGCACGCGGCCCTCGAGCGGCGCGCCGATCAGCGTGCCGCCTTCGCCGTGGTCCTTGGCTTCCTTGCGGTTGAAGGCGAAGGGCAGGTCGACGCCGTCCTCGGCGAGGCGGATCGCCGTGCCGGCGACCAGCGGGATGCCCTTGTAGGCCGGGCCGAACAGCATGTCGCAAGCGACGCCCGAGGCACGGATGGTGCGCGCGTAATAGCCGCACAGCTCGCGGAACGAGGCTCCGTCGTCGAACAGGCCGGCATTGAAGAAATAGGGCGAATTGCGCCCTGCCTTGGTGACGAAGGCGCCGAAGCGCAGCACGCCCTTGCGGCACGCGAGGGCGATGAAATCCCGGCTAAAATCCACGATCTTGGGCTGCCTGGCAGCGAAACTGGAAACCGCCGATGTTACGCATCATCACCCTGAACCTCAACGGGATCCGCTCGGCCTGCACCAAGGGCCTGCTCGACTGGCTGCCCGCGCAGCAGGCCGACGTCCTATGCGTGCAGGAGCTCAAGGCGCAGGACGCCGACCTGCGCCCAGAGATGCGTGCACCCGCGGGCATGCAGGGCTGGTTTCACCCTGCCGAGAAGAAAGGCTACAGCGGGGTCGGCATCTACAGCCGGCACGCGCCGGACCGCGTCGTCGAAGGCCTCGGCATCCCAGCGATCGATGCCGAGGGGCGCTTCCTGCAGCTCGACTTCGGCAAGCTCTCGGTGGTGTCGCTGTACCTGCCCTCGGGCTCGAGCTCGGAGGAGCGCCAGCAAGTGAAGTTCGAGTTCATGGACCGCTTCCTGCCGCACATGGACCAGCTCTACCAGAGCGGCCAGGAGGTCGTGGTGTGCGGCGACTGGAACATCGCCCACCGCGAGGCCGACCTGAAGAACTGGAAGTCGAACCAGAAGAACTCCGGCTTCCTGCCCGAGGAGCGCGCCTGGCTCACGCGCCTGTTCGACGAGCAGGGCTGGATCGACGTCTATCGCCGCCTGCACCCGGAGGCCACCGACGCTTGCTACACTTGGTGGTCGAATCGCGGCCAGGCGTGGGCGAAGAACGTCGGCTGGCGGCTCGACTACCAGGTCGCCACGCCGGGACTCGCGGATGCGGCACGCGCCGCCGCCGTCTACAAGGCGCAGCGCTTCTCCGACCACGCGCCGCTGACGGTGGATTACGACTGGACGCTGTAAGCGCCCCGGGGTGCGACATTCGGTCGCATTCCGCAGTCATGCGGGCCTGCGCGCGGGCTTCGTTGCTATCATCCGGGCATCCGAATCGACGCCCGCCCCGGGGGTGCAGCATCGCTGCGAGTGCCTTCGCCCGACCGGGAATGAACCATGTGCAACCCTCACAAACGTCGCTTCATCGGCCAGCTCGGCGTGGCAGGCCTGCTGCTCACGCCGCTCGCCGCGAGCCTCGCGGGCTGCACCAGCGAAGACTGGCCCGAGGGAATGAAACCGATCGCTTGGGACCGCGATGCCTGCGTGCGCTGCAACATGCGCATCGCCGACCACCGCTTCGCCGCCCAACTGCGCGGCGGTCCCAAGGACACCACCTTCAAATTCGACGACGTCGGCTGCCTGGTCTTCTGGCTGGAAGAGCAGCGCGCGCGCTTTCCGTGGATGGACGACGCCGCGACCCGGATGTGGGTCGCAGCCTGGGAAAGCCCCCGCGCCGAAACGGCGATCTGGCTCGATCCGCGCCAGGCCCGCTACATCGCCAAGCGCTCACCAATGCGTTACGACCTCGCGGCGAGCACGGCCGCCGGCACCGACGCACCCAGCCTGAGCTACGCCGAAATGCGCGCGAAGACGCTGGCGCGGGGCAAGTAGCCGATGCGCCCCCTGGCACCTCCGCTGTGCATCGATACGCCGGGAGGGCGCCGGCGATGAGGCCTGCCGACCGCGTGCTCGGCGTGACGCTGCTCACCGCCGCCCTGTTCGCGGCGACCTTCATCGACGCCGCCTGGCAGCGCAGTGCGCACGAACCGGCGCTGCAGCGCACCGCGGAACTCGTCACCCGGCTGCGGCTGTCCGACGTCGTGCTGTTTACCGAAGCACGCTACACCCGCCACCCGACCCAGGCCGACCTGCACTCGGCCTTCCAGGACCACCCGGTGGCGCTGGAGCACTTCCCCTCGGGCGCGCTGTTGCCCCCACCGCGCATCCTGCTGGACCGTCATGAAGCCCTGGATCGAAAGGCAACGTCACCTGATTGACTTCACCGCGCAGTCGCTCGCGCGGCGCAAGGGCAAGAGCCTCGGGCTGCTGGTCGTCTATACCCTGCTCGTGTTCGTGCTCGCCTCGGTGGCGCTGTACACCCATGCGCTGCGCAACGAGGCCACCCGCGTGCTGGCGGGCACCCCGGAGATCGTGCTGCAGCGCCTGATCGCTGGCCGCCACGACCTCGTCCCGCCCGGCTACATCGAGAAGATCGGCCGCATCCGCGGCGTACAGAAGATCGAGGGCCGGCTTTGGGGCTACTACTACGACAGCGTGCTGAAGGCCAACTACACTTTCATGGTCGCGACCGATCGCGAGATCGCCCCCGGCGAGATCGTCGTCGGCCCGGCGCTCGAGCGCACGCGCGAGCTGTCGGCGGGCAACGGCGTCTCCTTCCGCGCCTACACCGGCGAGTTGCACACCTTCATCGTCGCCGAGGTGCTGGCGCACGAATCCGAACTCGTCAGCGCCGACCTGGTGCTGATGAACGCGGCAGACTTCCGCCGCTTCTTCGCCTACCCGGCGGGCCACCACACCGACATCGCGCTGTGGGTGGCCAACCCGCTCGAGGTGCGCAACGTCGGCGTCAAGCTGCTCGACGCCCTCCCCGACTCGCGCCCGATCCTGCGCGAGGAGGTGCTGCGCACCTACGCGTCGATCTTCGACTGGCGCGAAGGGATGATGCTGGCGCTGCTGTCGGCGGCCATCCTCGCCTTCGGCATCTTCGCCTGGGAGAAGGCTGCCGGCCTGTCGGCCGAAGAAAAGCGCGAGATCGGCATCCTCAAGGCGATCGGCTGGGAAACCGGCGACGTGATCGCGATGAAGTTCTGGGAAGGCTTCCTGGTCTCCCTGCTCGCCTTCCTCGTCGGCTACGTCGCCGCCTACGTGCATGTGTTCCACTTCGAGTTCGCGCTGTTCGCGCCGGTGCTCAAGGGCTGGGCGGTGCTGTACCCGAGCTTCGCGCTCACGCCGCAGATCGACGGCCTGCAGGTGGCGACGCTGTTCGTGTTCACCGTGTTGCCCTACACGGCGGCCACGCTGGTGCCGATCTGGCGCGCGGCCACCACCGACCCCGACACCGTGATGCGGAGCTGACGCGATGCTCGAACTCGCCAACATCCGCAAGGTGTTCAACCAGGGCCAGCACAACGAATACTGGGCGCTCAAGGGCATCGACCTGGACATCCCGCCGGCGCGGGTGAGCGTGCTCAAGGGCCCCTCGGGCTCGGGCAAGACCACGCTGCTCACCATCCTCGGCTGCCTCGCCCGCCCCACCGAGGGCCGCGTGCGCCTGAACGGCGAGGACATCTCCGGCCTGCCCGAGCGCTTCCTCACCGAGATCCGCCGCCGCACCTTCGGCTTCATCTTCCAGCAGTTCAACCTCATCCGCGGCCTGTCGGCGATCGAGAACATCATCCTGCCCGGCTACCCGGGCGGTACGCCGCGCGCGCAGCTGCTGGCGCGCGCCGAGACGCTGCTCGCCGACCTGCAGCTCGCTCACCGCCGCGACGCCAAGGTGGAGTGGCTCTCCGGCGGCGAGCAGCAGCGCGTGGCCATCTGCCGCGCGCTGCTCAACGATCCGCAGATCCTGGTCGCCGACGAGCCCACCGCCAACCTCGACAGCAAGCTCTCGACCGAATTCCTCGCCATCCTGCGCCGCCTCGCCGAGGCTGGGCGCACGGTGATCCTCACCAGCCACGACCCGCTGGTGGTCGAGTCCGAGGTGGTCGACCGCGTGTATTCGCTGCGCGACGGCCAGCTCGTCGAGGTCGTCGACACGCGCAGGGCCTGGCCATGATCTTCCAGCCCGCCATCATCGCCCTGCTGCTCGCCGCCGGACTGAGCCTCGCCATGCTGGCGGTGGCGTCGCCCTTCGCGCTGCAGCTCATCCGCCATTGGGACCTCGGCAGCGGCAGCGAGCGCCAGCTGCGGCTCGAGCGCCTGACCTACCTGTTCTCGATGATGGTGGCGCTGGTATGCGGGCTGCAGGTGCTGTCCACGCTGCTGTTCGTGTTCAACGCCGACAAGATGTCGGTGATGTTCGTCGGCGCGATGTGCGCGGTGGGCGCGCTCAACGCCAATGTGTACGGTTTTCCCGCACTTTACGCGCAACTGGTGGCGTTCTTCTTCGCGGCGACCTGGCTGGCGATCAACCGCCTCGACAACCAGGCGCGCGACTATCCGCTCACCCGCCTCAAGTACCGCCTGCTGCTGGCTTACGCGCCGCTTGCCGCGGCGGTGCTGTACCTGCAGTTCAACTACTTCATCCGCCTCGAAGCCGACGTCATCACCTCGTGCTGCGGCAGCCTGTTCTCGGAAGAGGCCGACACGGTGGCGAGCGAGGTCAGCGCGCTGGCGCCGGCGCGGGCGATGAGCGTCTTCTACGCCATGCTGGGCGGCGCGATCCTGCTCGCCGTCTGGCATTGGAAGGGTGCCGGGCGCGGCTTGTGGAGCGGGCTCGCGGTGGGCACGGCCTCGGTCGCGGCCTTCTTCGCCGCGCTCGCCGGGGTGGTCGCCTTCGTGTCGCTATACATCTACGAGCATCCCAATCACCACTGCCCGTTCTGCATCCTGAAGCCCGAGTACGGCTACCAGGGCTACCTGCTCTACCTGCCGCTGTTCGCCGCCGCCGCAGCCGGGCTGGCGGCCGGGGTGCTGAGCCTGTTCGGCGGTCGCCCCAACCTCGCCACCCTCGCCCCGCAGGCCAGCGCCCGCCTGGCCGGCATCGCCGCGGCGGGCTTTGCGCTCTTCGTGCTGGGGGCGAGCGTGATGGTGCTGCGCTCCAACCTGATCCTGATCGAATGAAGCCGCTGCCGATCCGAACCCTCCTGCTCGCCCTCGCCTGCACCCTGCTCGCCGCCTGCAGCGGGGCCGGCTCCGACGCCGGTCCGGCGCACGGGGTCGCGGCGCCGCGTTTCGAGGCGATCGACCTCGACAGCAGCCTGCGCCGCTTCCCCGAGGACTTCGCCGGCAAGCCGGTGATCATCGATTTCTGGGCCGACTGGTGCCGCTACTGCGCCAACAGCATGACGCGGATCGACCGCGCCTGGCGCGAACACGCGGCGAGCGGGCTAAACGTGCTGGCGGTCAACGTCGCCCAGGACCGCGCCACCGCCGCCGCCTTCATCGAGCGCCTTGGGGTGGGCTATTCGGCAGTGCTCGACCCCGAGTCGCGCATCACCCGGCAATACGGCGTCAAGGGCCTGCCGATGACGATCTTCGTCGACCGCAAGGGCCTGATCAGCGGCAAGGTCATCGGCGAGCTCGATGACAAGCTGCTGGCCATCCAGCTCCAACGCATCCTGCCCAACACGAAATGAACCCCGCCGGCCCGTGCCGGCACCACCACCGAAGGAGCACACCATGGATCGCAGGGAAGCCCTCAAGATGTCCGTCCTCGCCAGCATCGGCCTCGCCGCCGCCGGCAAGGCCAGTGCCCAGCCCGGCTGCACCGGCGACGGCACCCCGGCGCAGTTCATCCCCAAGACCGCGGCGGACCCGCAACCCCAGGTCGACGACATCGCCAAGCACCCCAAGTGTCCGTACTGCGGCATGGACCGCAAGCAGTTCCACCACTCGCGCATAGTCGTTCATTACGGCGACGATCTCGCCGACGGCACCTGTTCGCTGCACTGTGCGGCGATCAGCCTGTCGCTCAACATCGACCGCGACCCGAAGGCGCTGTGGGTGGGCGACAACGCGGTCGAAGGCGACACCAAGCCGCTGGTCGAGGTCGAGAAGGCCGGCTTCCTGGTCGGCAGCAAGCTGCCCGGCGTAATGACCGCGCGCAGCAAGGTCGCCTACGGCAACGCTGAAGCAGCGAAGGCCTCGCAGGCCGCAAACGGCGGCGAGATCGTCGATTTCGACCAGGCATTGCTGGCCGCCTACACCGACATGTCGGCCGACGTCACCCGCATTCGCAAGAACCGCGCCGAGCGTCGGCGCAAGATGATGGAGCAGCAGAACAAGTCATGAAGACTCTGCTCGCCATCGTCTTCGCAACCTGGGCGAGCGTCGCGCTCCCCCAGGCGCCGGCCGCAGAGCTGCCCAGGCCGGGGGCCAAGGACCTGTGCCCGGTGTGCGGCATGCTGGTGTCGAAGTACCCGAACTGGGTGGCCGTGGTGCAGTACAGGGACGGCCACGCGCATTTCTTCGACGGCGCCAAGGACCTCTTCAAGTTCTGGCACGACCCGGCAAAGTACGCCGCGGGCCACAGCCGCGACCAAATCGCGCGCATCTCGGTCACCGAGTACTACGGCCTCCAGGCGATCGACGCGAAGAGGGCGTGGTACGTCATCGGCGCGGACGTGCTCGGGCCGATGGGGCATGAGTTCGTGCCGCTGGCTAGCGCAGAGGATGCCGCGGACTTCCTCAAGGAACACAAGGGTGTGCGCATCGTCCG
>JAKLLJ010000122.1:0-8372 GCA_023150215.1 Thauera sp.
TCAACCGCGCCAGCAAGTCCTGCGGCGAGAGCTGCTCGAACAAGGCGTCGATCACCTCGAGATTCACACCCTCGTGACGCAGGGCAAACTCGAGGCGGCCGACCAGCGTGTCCTCGATGGCGACGCCGCGCGGAAAGAGGACGCGGTCGGCAGAGTCCACGCGCCGATTGACCGAACCGCTGCGCCGTCCTTGCCTTCCGTGAAGCGCATCCATACCGGCTCACCGATCTCCGTCAGATCGAGCAGGATCACCTGAAGGTTGGCCAGCTTGTCGCAAGCGGAGACGAGAACGGCTCCCTCCCGCCCGCTCGGTCCGCCTATCCGTGCCTTTCGCCGCGGATGCCGAAGAAGCTCGCGTACAGCAGCGGCACCACCACCAGGGTCAGCCCGGTGGCGAAGATGAGGCCGAACATGATCGTCACCGCCATGCTGCGAAAGAAAGGATCGAACAGCAGCGGCGCCACCCCCAGCACCGTGGTCGCAGCACCGAGGAAGACCGGACGCGCGCGGCTCGCCGAGGCGTCGAGCACCGCGAGCAGGCGCGGCTTGCCCGCGCGGATCTCGACGTCGATCTGGTCCACCAGCACGATCGCGTTCTTGATCAGCATGCCGGTCAGGCTCAGGAAGCCGAGGATGGCCATGAACTCGAAGGGCGCCTGGAACAGCAGCAGCCCGACCGCCACCCCCACCACCGCCAGCGGCAGGGTGAGCCAGATCACCGCGGTCTGGCGCAGGCCGTTGAACATCACGATCACCGCCCCCACCATCGCCGCGAAGCCGAAGGGCGCCGCCGCGGCCAGCCCGGCGTTGGCCTCGGCCGCGGCCTTGTGCTCGCCGTGCCATTCGAGCACGTAGCCGGGCGGCAGCGCGATGGCCTCGATCTGCGGGCGCAGGCGCTCGAACAGCGGCGCGGACAGCTGCCCGGCGGGCGGGTCGCACTGCGCCTTGAGGGTCGGGAAGCGGTTCTCGCGCCGGATCAGCGCGTCCTCCCACACCGTGTCGACACGCTCGACGAACTGGCTCACCGGCACGTACTTGCCCGCGCCGGCGCTGAAGACCTGGACGTTGCCGAGGTCCTCCACCCCGCCGCGCTCGTCCGCCGGCGCGCGCGCCAGGATCGGGATCAGGCGCTCCTTGTCGCGATACACGCCGATCTGCTGGCCGACGTAGTTGCGCTCGAGCGCGGCGGCGATGTCCGAGGGCAGCACGCCGGCGCGCTGCGCGGCCTCGACAGAGAAGCGCGGGCGCACCACCGGGACCGCCTGGCGCCAGTCGTCCTGGATCGCCACCGCCTCGGGGTCTGCAGCCATGATCGCCTTGGCCTCCTCCGCCAGCCGGCGCAGCACCGCCGGGTCGGAACCACGGAAGGCGGCCTCGATCTTCTTGCCACCGCCGCGCCCGAGCATGAACTTCCACACCTTCACGCTGGCTTCCGGGAAGGCAGCCTCGAGCTCTGACTGCAGGCGCTCGATGAGGCCGGCAATGTCCTCGAAGTGCTCGACATCCACCAGCAGCTGGCCGTAGGCCGGGTTGGGGTCCTCCGGGCTGTAGGTGAGCATGAAGCGCAGCGCGCCCTGGCCGATGAAGCTCGTCACATGACGCACCCCCGGCGCCGCACGCACCTTGCCCTCGGCCTCGGCGACCACCGCCGCGGTCGTGCGGAGGTCGGTGCCCTGCGGCAGCGCCAGGTCGACCACGAACTGCGGCCGCGCCGAGTCGGGCATGAAGCCGGGCGGCACATGGCCGAAGGCGAGCACGCCGGCGGCGAGCAGCCCGACCAGCACCGCGCCGCTCGCCGCGCGCCGCGCCAGCACGCCCTGCAGCAGGCGGCGATAGGCGCGCAGCACTCGGCCTTCCTGCGCATCCGTGTCCACCTTCACCTTGAGGAAGGCGGCGCACAGCAGCGGGGTCAGCGTGATCGCGAAGAGCCACGACAGCAGCATCGAATACAGGATCACCCAGAAAAGCGAGCCGGCGTATTCCCCCATGTCGGTGGGCGACAGGCCGATCGCGCTGAAGGCGAGGATGCCGACCACGGTGCCGCCGAGCAGCGGCCACACCGTCGCGCGCACCACCGCGCCGGCGGCCGGGGCCACCGCCTCGCCCTTCTGCAGCCGCAGCAGGATGCCGTCGGTGACCACGATCGCGTTGTCCACCAGCATGCCGAGCGCGATGATCAGCGCGCCGAGCGAGATGCGCTGCATCGCGATGCCGTCCATCCACATCGCGATCAGCGTGCCGGCCACGGTCAGCACCAGCACCGTGCCGATGATCAGCCCGCTGCGCAGGCCCATGAAGAGCAGCAGCACCACGACCACGATCGCCACCGCGGCGACCAGGTTGTCCACGAAGCCCGACACGGCCACGCGCACCGAGTCCGACTGGAAGGACACCACGTTCAGCTCCATGCCCACCGGGCGCTGCCCTTCCAGCTCGGCCAGGCGGCGCTTGACCGCGTCGCCCATCTCGACGACGTTGCCGCCAAGCACGTTGGAGACGCCCAGCCCGATCGCCACACGGCCGTCGTGGCGCATCAGTACCGCGGGCGGATCGACGTAGTCGCGACGGATGTCGGCCACGTCGCGCAGGCGCAGCAGGCCGCTCGCCGCGTCGCCAGCCACCACCAGCTCGCCGAGCGCCGCCACCGACACCACGCCGTCCGCAGGCTGAATGTGCAGGCGCAGCGGGCCGGCATCGACCGCGCCGGCGAGCGCGACCAGATTCTGCGCGCGCAGCGAGGCGTAGATGCGCTCGAGCGGCACGCCGAGCTGGGCGGCGCGCGCGCTCGACACCTCGACGTAGATCGCCTCCTTGCGCTCGCCGAGCAGCGCCACCCGCGCCACGCCCGGCACCAGCACCAGCTCGCGGCGCAGGAAGTCGACGTAGTCGTACACCTGGCGCGGGCTGTAGCCCTCGCCGGTGACCGCGTAGAAGAGCGCGAAGACATCGCCGAAATCGCCCTTCACCACCGGCTCGGCCGCGCCCGGCGGCAGTGTGCGCGCAGCTTCGGCGATCTTGCTGCGCAGCTTGTCCCACACTTGGTCGAGCTCGGCCTGGGTGCGCGAGAACGCCAGCCTGGCCTCCACCTTGACCAGCGACTCGCCGGCGCGCGACACCGAGCTGATCTCCTCCACCTCCTGCATCTGCTGCACCGCGCCCTCGATGCGGTCGGTGATCTCCGCGGCCACCTGAGCCGGCGAGGCGCCCGGGTAGGCGGTGACGACAACCGCCTGGCGGATGACGAACTCCGGGTCCTCGAAGCGGCCGAGGCGCTCGTACGCCAGCCAGCCGCCCGCCAGTACCAGCAGCGTGGACACCCAGGCGACGACCGCCTTGCGGATCGTGTATTCGGCGATGTTCATGCGCGGCCCCGCACTCAGCGCGATTCGAGCGGACGGACCGGCATGCCTTCGCGCAGCGCGCCGACGCCGGCGGCGACGATGCGCTCGCCGCGCGTGAGACCGGACTCCACCGCAATCCCGCCGCCGATGATGGCGCCGATGCGGACTGGTCGGCGCGCGACCCGCCCATCGTCCTTGAGCACCCACACGCCGGGCCGGCCCTGGGCGTCGGCGGCGATGGCGGCGAGCGGTACGGTGATCGTCGCGTTCGCACCGGCGGCCTCGGCGGCATCGCCCACCCCTCCTGCCGACTCCACGCTCACCGCCATCCCCGGCAGCAGGTTCACGCCCGCCGGCACCGTGCGCACCGCGAGCACCACCCCATAGCTCTGCGTCAGCGCATCGGCCTCCGCGGCAAAGGATTTGAGCTCGAGCGCCAGTGCCTGCCCCATCCCGCCACGATCGCCCTCCACCCCGCGCTCGCCCTCCAGAAACGCGACCGCGCCCTGCTGCGGCCGCATGCGGCGCACCAGGCGCTCAGGCACGTTCGTCACCACCTCCAGCGCGCGCAGGTCCTGCAGCTCTGCGATCGGCTGCTTGGCCTGCACGTTGCTGAAAGGCTCGATGTGGCGGCGGGTGATCACGCCCTCGAAAGGCGCCTTGATGGCCGTGTCGGCGAGGTCGCGTTCGGCGGCGGCAAGATTGGTGCGGGCCAGCTCCAGGCGGGCGCGGCGGTCGTCGACCTCGGCGCGGGCGACCGCCTGCACGCTTTCCCACAGGCGTTGGTAGCGCACGAGATCGCTCCGTGCGCGCTCGAACTCAGCGCGCGCCGCGTCCAGGCGCGAGCGGTAAATGCGATCGTCGAGGCGCGCGACGAGCTCTCCGGCCTTCACCCGCCGCCCCTCCTCCAGACTGAACTTGTCCACGAAGCCGGGCACATCGAACGAGAGCTCGGCGCGCTTCGCTGCGCGCACCCGCCCGGGCAGGCGCAAGGTCTCGCCGGCCAGCGCCTCGCCCACGGTGAGGATCAAGGCCGGACGCGTGGCCGCCACTGCCGCAGCAGGCGCGGGCGGCGCGGTGCAGGCAGCCAGGGACAGGCAAAGCGCGGATCCTGCGCAGGCGACGCATCGATGCAGTGAGTTCACGGAACAGGTCCCCGTCAGTGCGGCCGGTCGAGGATGCGCTTGCGCAACAGCTCGTAGTCGCGGCGCTCGATCGCGCCCTCGTCGAGCGCACGCTGCAGATCGGCCAGCTCCTGCCCTTTCGAAACCGTCGTGGTGCCCTGCACCTTTACATAGGTATCCCCGCTGCAAGCGCCCAGCAGCAGGCAGCCGAGGACGGCGAGCGCCGGAAATTTGATCGTGTGCATGGCTCACTCCACGCTGTCGATGAGGCGATTGCGCTGGCGCTCGTACTCGCGGTCCGACAGGGCTCCGGCCTCGCGGGCGCGCTTGAGGTCGATGAGCTGCTGGCCGATCGAGACGTCGACCGTCGGCCGCACCACCTCGTGGCCGCCGCAGGCGGTGAGCGAGAGGCCGAGCAGCCCGGCCAAGAGCGCGATGGGAATGTTCACTTCGTGAGGCTCCATGGGTGAGGAATCACGCCGCAAGGGCCGTGAGACGAGAGAATCGGACGGCGTCGCGCAGCTTAATCCGGCACCCGGCCTTCATGTCTGCCGACGTTCCGTTTTGGGACAGCATCGCGCCTGTGCGCCCGTCGCCAGCTTGGCGCACGGGGCGACGGTGTCTGCGGGACCGCTTACTGCGCTGGCGGGATCTGCTCGAGGAGGCGCTTGCGCAGGGCGGCGTCCATCGTCAGCTCGATCTGATACAGGCGCAACGCCTGGGTCGGCGAGAGCACCTCCCCTGCCCTCCTGATCATGCGCTGGCGCGCCTCCAGCCTCGCCTGCTCGAGTTCGAGCGAGCGCGCGAGCGAGGCCCGCGCCGTGGGGTCGTCGATCCAGCCCGCGTTGAGCTGGCGGGCAAACTCACCCAGGTTGCCGAGTTGGCGGTCGCGCATCACCACGATGTCCAGCAGGTAGGACTGGTAGATCGGCCAGAAGCGCTTCGCGCTGTGCTCGTCGAGCTTCATCTTGCTGCTGACCTCGATCACGCGCTGCAGATCGACGTCCTTGAACTGCTCGCGAATCAGGCCGATCGCGGCGTCCTCTTCCGTCGTTGCCGCGTGTGCGCCGAGCGCCAGCCCTGCGTACAGCACGATGGCCGCGACTGCGCGAAGGCGGAGAAATCCAGGCTTCATCGTGCGCTCCCTTCCTGATTGCTGTTCATGATGAGGTGAGTGGCAACGCCCCCCACCGCGACGTCGAGCCGAGGGCGACACACACGGCAAGACCGGGGAGCAGGGAACGGATGGTCATGAGCGTTTTCCTTGGAAGGGTCAGGCGGGAGGGAATCCGGTCTCCTGTCGGGCCGGCGGTCGAGTGGATCGGCGACCGCGTCCCGGTGGCCGAGGCGTGGCGGCGCGGTTTCACGAGGCGCTTCCGACCGGAAGCATCACGCTGGCGTGCAGGAAGCGACCGTGGAAGTAGATGCCGTCGATGCGGCGCGCGACCGCGGTTGCGGCGCTCGGCGGAAGGTCGAGGTCGACGATGAACCAGGGACGGTCCGGATCGCCCTCGCAGATGGGCTCGATGCCGCGTACCGGGCCGAAACGGCCCATGCGCTCGCGCAGTTTATGGAGGTCCGTTTCCGGACTCAGGCCCGAGAGGATCAGTTTCATCGACGGTCTCCGGTGATCGGCGCTGCAGTGGGTCGAGGACGTCCCGGGGCTTCAAGGCTGCTCGGGGGGTCGCAAACGACTTGAAGCATAGAGCGGAGATCGGGACAATCGGGGACGAACGGCCCATTTTGGGCCAGCCAATCGCACGGAGACCTGGATGGACGACTTCGACCAGCGCTTCGAAAAGACTTTCTCGATGGTGGCTTTCGCGACCAACCGCCACCTCGTCGATCACATGCGGCGCCTGATCACACTGCTCGACATGGACGTCGAGAGCGCCCTGCTGTGGGGCCTGGTCGCCCACCTCAGCGTCGCACACGCGATGCACTCGGGGGCGCTGCCATCCGACCTGCTCGCCCCCAACGGCTTCATGCTCGGCGAAGCCCGCCCGGTCCGCCTCGCTGATCTCGTGCAGGTCTCGGGCCTGCCCAAGGAAACGGTGCGGCGCAAGCTGCAAAGGCTGCGCGAGCGAGGCAAGCTAGAGCGCAACGAGGACGGGCGCTGGGTCGTGCTGCGCACCGGAGTCGACGAGACCACCTACGAATTCACCCGCGAGTCGGTCAAGCGCTTGCTGCAGACCGCACGTGTGATCGAAAGCATCCTGCAGCACGCGCGCCCGGACTGAAACGAAGGCGGTCGCGAATCGCCCTCCCCGGCCCCCCGCCCCCGACGCCCTGTAGGAGCGGCGGCAGCCGCGAACGCCGCCGTGCCGCAATCGACATCGAGGATGGATACGGGCGCCGTGTTCGCGCCTTCCGGCGCTCCTACAGAAACCGCAGGCCCTGTAGGAGCGCCGGAAGGCGCGAACGAGCCAAGCGCGACATCCAAACGCCAGACGTCGCCATCGTCCGCATCAGCGCTCTGTACGCGAGAACCGCGGCAGGGCGGTGGAATCCGCAGCGCCGAAGACGTTCCAGCGACCGCCCTTCCCGTCAGCCGAAAAAAACCTGGCGGCGGCGGGTCGAAACGGCGAAATCACCACGCCGCTCATCCGATGGTGTAGCCGCCATCGACGACGATTTCCTGGCCGTAGATGTTCCTGGCGCCGTCCGAGGCCAGGAACACCGAGGCCTCGGCGATATCCTCCGGCTGACCGAATGCACCCGGCATCAACCGGGAGGTGATCCTTTCCGCAACGGTACTCAGAACCTCGGGCGGCAACCCGACCGTTCCCCACAGCGGCGTCCCGATCGGGCCTGGCGCAATGGCATTGACGCGGATGCCCTGGGGAGCGAGCTCTGCCGCGAGGGTTTGCGAAAGGGATTTCAGGGCCGCCTTGCTGGCACTGTAGATGGCCAGGCCAGGGAAGCCTACCTGGGTAAGGAAAGTGGTGATGAACTGAATCGATCCCCCCTTGCGAAGGTGGGGAATGAACAAGCGCGCAGTCTCTGCCGCAGCGAAGAGATTGACCGAAAACTGGGCATTGAAGGCTTCGGCGGTGCTGTTCTCGAAGGAAACCACGCGCGCAATACCGGCATTCGGCACGACGATATCCACGCCGCCATGAGCCTGGACGGTTTCATCGACGAGGCGCTTCAGGTCTTCGGCGCATGTGACATCGCCTGCCACCGCCTTGACCTGTCCGGGATAGGCCTTCTCCAAGTCCTTCAAGGCGTCAAGGTTGCGGGCAAACGCCACGATCTGCGCGCCTTCCTCCGCGTACTTTCCGACGATCGATTTCCCGATCCCGCTACTGGCGCCCGTAACGACTGCCACCTTGCCTTCAAGCTTCCTTGCCATGTCGTGCTCCCGAAATTGTCCCCAGCCTGGGACTGAAACAAGAATACTGGAAAGGCAAGCAATTCTCGTCGACACGCATGGGCGTCGTTGTGCGCCGGTCCGCCCGGGCTCCCCTGTAGGAGCGGCGGCAGCCGCGAATCGGGCGGTTCCTGGCGCGGCGCGGGTGACGAGGGCCATCGCCGGGTTCGCGCCTTCCGGCGCTTCTACACGGGGACCGGAGGCATGCCGTAGGAGCGGCGGCAGCCGCGAATCGGGCGGTTCCTGGCGCGGCGCGGGTGACGTGGGCCATCGCCGGGTTCGCGCCTTCCGGCGCTCCTACACGGGGACCGGAGGCATGCTGTAGGAGCGGCGGCAGCCGCGAAGCGGGCGGTTCCTGGCGCGGCGCGGGTGACGAAGGTCGCCGCCGTGTTCGCGCCTTCCGGCGCTCCTGCAGGGGTGGGTCGGCGTGCGCTTTTCTGCGACACACCGGACGATGGCGCCGGCAAGGGGCTGTCACGCGCTCGTCGCACGGCTCGGCTAGGTTCGGCGTCATGACCACGATCGACCTGATCT
>JAKLLJ010000122.1:8382-8744 GCA_023150215.1 Thauera sp.
ATGCAGGCGGCGGACACCGGGCCTCGGCGCTCGCCCTCGAGGCCGCCTTGCAAGGCCACGCACCGTCCTGGCGGGTGCGTCTCGTCAATCTGTTCGAGGTCCTCGATCCGCAGGACAAGTTCCGCGCGCTCACCGGTAGCGGGCCGGAGGACTGGTACAACAAGCGCTTGTCGCGCGGATGGACGCTCGGCATGGCGCAGGAACTCAAGCTGCTGCAAGCGGCGATCCGCCTCGCTCACCCGCTGCTGCTGCGCCCCCTGCAGCAGCACTGGCTGCGCACCGAGCCGGACCTCGTCGTGTCGCTGGTGCCCAACTTCAACCGCGTGCTCTACCAGAGCCTGGCCTCGACGCTACCCGGCTTC
>JAKLLJ010000123.1 GCA_023150215.1 Thauera sp.
AGGCCACCAGCGCCAACACCTGCCTGGTGCAGATCGAGAAGTTCGTCGGCACCGCGCCGGCGGTGACGTCCTTCGGCGGCCCGATCGAGGTCGATCCGGAAGGGCGGGAGGTGAAGGCGTGATGAGCACGAACGCGCACGACAGGCAAGCCGGGGCGGCCGAAGCCGCCCCCCGCGCGAGCGCCGAGACGCAGTCCGCGGCCGCGCCCGGGGCGGCCCGCGACCTCAGCGAGCCAGCCGACTCCGTGGGCCTCTCCCCCGCGGAGTGGCAGTTCGCGAGCAAGCAGCGCGCCGGGCTGTACGGCTGGTTCGCCCGGCTGTACGCGGAGGAAGTCTCCGAGCAGATGTTCCGCAGCCACTTCGCCGACGGGGGCTTCGCCCCCTTCGCGGGACTGGCCGAGCTCGGTCTCGGCGCCGAAGTGCAGCAGCTGGACGCCGCCATCGCCGCCCTGCGCGCCGAGCAGTTCCCGCGCCTGGAGCTCGCCGCGGACTTCGCCCAGCTCTTCCTGCTCGACGGCAAGACCGGCGCCCTGCCCTACGCGTCGGCCTACGAAGGCAAGGACACCGCCTCGCCGCTCTTCGGGGCGGCCGAGGCGCACATGCGCGACTTCCTCGCCGCACGCGAGCTCGCGATCCAGGCCGACTTCCGCGAACCGGCCGACCACCTCGCGGTGCCGCTGGCGCTGATGGCCGAGCTTGCCGGGAAGGATGCCGCCGCAGGGAACATCGCCGCAGTCGCAACGGCCCCGGCCAGCTTCATTCGCAGTGCGGTGCTGGAATGGCTGCCGCACTTCGTCGCCCGCTGCCAGCAGGCCCGACCGCGTCTCGACGTCTATCCCGCGCTGGCGGCCTTGCTGCTTGGCTTCGTGCGCGCGGACGTTGCATTTCTGGAGGATGCCGCCGGAGGTGCGGCAGTCTCCTGAATAGCGCCGCACCAGCCGCCGGCAGCAACCACGCCTTGCTGCGTCGCAGCAATTTAGTTAGCCTTCAGTCCCTTCGAGCGAAGTGTGTCCGCCCCTCGCTCGGGCTACGAATACACAACGCCCCCAACACACCGACAAGCGACCCATGTAAGCCTTGCCCCAGCCTGCGAGCTGTCTTTCTTTTTCCCGCTCGCGCGAGGCTTGCTGCAACGCGTTCGCTTGATCCGTCCCTGCCCGGGCAGCGCCACGACCCGGCACCCGGTGGGCATCCTCCCTGATGCATCAAACCGGGCTGCGCGCCTGCCCAATTGCGCGCTGCGCACTTCGTTGCGAACCCGCCTCGCGTGACTTCATCGCGCCCCCGTCCGGGACGCTTCCAACCGTGACCGACCGATAACGACAAATGAAATCCTTCCACCAGGACTGGCTCTCCAACGTCCGCAACGACCTGCTCGCCGGCCTCGTCGTCGCGCTGGCGCTGATTCCCGAGGCGATCGCCTTCTCGATCATCGCCGGCGTCGATCCCAAGGTCGGCCTCTACGCCTCCTTCTGCATCGCGGTGGTGATCGCCTTCACCGGCGGCCGCCCGGGCATGATCTCGGCCGCCACCGGCGCGATGGCGCTGGTGATGGTGACGCTGGTCAAGGAGCACGGCCTCGAATACCTGCTCGCCGCCACGCTCCTCACCGGCGTGCTGCAGATCGTCGCCGGCTGGATCCGGCTTGGGCGGCTGATGCGCTTCGTGTCGCGCTCGGTGGTCACCGGCTTCGTCAACGCGCTCGCCATCCTGATCTTCATGGCGCAACTGCCCGAACTCACCAACGTGACCTGGCAGGTGTACGCAATGACGGCCGCCGGCCTGGGCATCATTTACCTCTTCCCCTACGTCACCAAGGCCATCCCCTCGCCGCTCGTCACCATCGTGGTGCTCACCGCGGTGGCGGTCGTGCTCGACCTCGACATCCGCAGCGTCGGCGACATGGGCGAGCTGCCCGACAGCCTGCCGGTGTTCCTGCTCCCCGACGTGCCGCTCGACCTCGAGACGCTGGCGATCATCTTTCCCTACGCGCTGACGCTGATGGTGGTGGGCCTGCTCGAGTCGCTGATGACCGCGACCATCGTCGACGACCTCACCGACACCCCCAGCGACAAGAACCGCGAGTGCGTCGGCCAGGGCGTGGCCAACATCGCCAGCGGCTTCATCGGCGGCATGGCGGGCTGCGCGATGATCGGCCAGTCGGTGATCAACGTGAAATCCGGCGGCCGCGGCCGGCTGTCGACGCTGTCGGCGGGCCTCTTCCTGCTCGCGCTGCTGATGCTGGTGGGCGACTGGGTGGCGCAGATCCCGATGGCGGCACTGGTGGCGGTGATGATCATGGTGTCGATCGGCACCTTCGACTGGAACTCGATCCGCAAGCTGCGCGAGAACCCGCCCAGCTCGAGCATCGTGATGATCGCCACGGTCGCCGTCACCGTCGCCACCCACGACCTGGCGCAGGGTGTGCTGGTCGGCGTGCTGGCCTCGGGCTTCTTTTTCGCGCACAAGGTCGGCCGCATCCTGCACATCCGCTCCGCCGCCGAGGACGAGGGTCGCCAGCGCCGCTACATCGTCAGCGGCCAGGTCTTCTTCGCCTCGGCCGACGCTTTCGTCGCCGGCTTCGACTTCAAGGAGGTGATCGACAAGGTGGTCATCGACGTCTCGCGCGCCCACTTCTGGGACATCACCGCGGTCAGTGCGCTCGACAAGGTGGTGGTGAAGTTCCGTCGCGAAGGCACCGAAGTGGACGTCGTCGGCCTCGACGAAGCCAGCGCGACGATGGTCGACAAGTTCGCCGTGCACGACAAGGACGGCGCCGACGACCTGCTGATGGGCCACTGAGGAGAAGCCGCATGAACAAGCAAGACCGCAAAGTGCTGGCCTGCGTGGACCAGTCCCGGTTTGCCGACACCGTCACCGACTACGCCGCCCGGGCCGCGCGCCGCATGGATGCCCCGCTCGAGCTGCTGCACGTGATCGACCGCCACCTCGAGCGGGGCTCGGGCGAGGACGCAAGGGCGTGGACATGATCGCCGGCAGCCCGCTCTTCAAGGGCCTGCCCATCCACATCGTGATGGCCGGCAAGGAGCGCGCGGATTCACCGAAGCAGCTCGCCTGGGCGAAGGACATGCTCGCCGCGGCGGACTTCGAGGTGGTCGCCGACACCCTCCCCGGCGACCCCGAGGCGGTGATCGCCCGCGAGATCAAGGCGCGCGACATCGACATGCTGTTGATGGGTGCCTACGCCCATTCGCCGCTGCGCGCGCTGATCTTCGGCAGCAAGACCACCGACCTGCTGCGCGCTGCGACGATTCCGACGCTGCTGCTGCGGTAAGCCGCAGCGAGGCACAGCGCTACACGATTCAGCTTGCGCCCACCGCTTCGTCCCAACGGAGTCGGCGGTAGTCGAACCCACCCGCCAGACTGGGCTTCACGATCTCGAAATACGGCGACACATCGAAATCACGCGGGGTGAACAGGCTGTGGTGGCGCACGTGCAGGATCTCGTTCATGCAGCCCGGACACTGCGGGTCGTCCGCCGACTGCCTCGAGACGACCGGCAGGATCGGGTACCGAACCGACTGGAAGGCCTGCGCGATCAAGGTCGAGCAGATGGCCCGCGTAGGGTCGCCGCTGCCGAGCGCGATCATCCGCCGTCGGAAGCGTTGTGGCACCGGCGGGGTCGGAAACAGGTAGCGCGCCAGGTCGAACACGTTGCGCAGGTCGTACTGCAGGCCGATGCGCTCGACGGCAAAGCCCACCACCCGATTGCAGTCCGCATCGGTCAACCCGCTCGGGCGGCAGATACGGGTGAGCAGCCCGTCGAACTCGACCACGCCAACACTGCGCACGCCCTCGACGATGTCGGCCTCGATGAAGCAGTGCCCCGCAGGCGCGCGCCCGGCGAGCGCGTCACCGACGAACAGCGCCGCGTGCGACCAGGTCGACTGGGTGAGGTACTTGATCGCGCTGCTGATCCGCGAGTGGCCCTCCGCCAACAGCACATCACCCGGGCGCAGGCAGGCCAGCAGCACGTCGGGCGGCGTCGGCTGGGCGCTGCCGTGGACGTGAACCGGGCGGCTGAGCGTACGCCCGAGCCAGTTTCCGAGGCGATCGAGGACGAGCCCCATGGCGGGTCTCCCTTCGCGAGTCGTCGGCTCAAGGTTCGCCGCTCGTATTGCCTGCGCGCAGCCGCGCGCTGGCCTGGCGCAACACGTCCAGATGCTGGCCGTAGTTCGAGCAGCCTTTGCACATCGCCGTGTGCACCTTCAGCGACAGCAGCTCGCGCAGACTGAGCGTGCGCTCGTAGCGTTCGGACATGAGCTGGGTCGCGTCCTTGCAGTTCATCATTTTCATCGGGCCTCTCCCTGGAACCAGCGATTCTCCAGACACTCCCGCAGCCCGAGCCGCGCGCGGTGCAGGATCACGAAGCAGTTGCTGCGGGTGATCCCCAGTTCCGCACAGATCTCGGCGGTGTCGAGTTCCAGCAGCTCGCGCATCGTATAAACGCGGGCGATGTGCTCGGGCAGCTTGTTCATGCAGAGGTCGAACACCGTCCAGAAGGCGTCCTGCTCGAACGAGGCTTCCGGGTCCGCCCAGGTCGCGGGGCGATCGTCGGGGTTCCAGAGCCCCCTCCGGTTGAACAGCACATCGAACTCCTCAAGTCCGGCGTCCATATCCGAGGATCCGGCAAGATCCGCGCCGCAGATCTCACGCGACGACGCACGAATGTGGTCGACGATTTTGTTGCGCAGGATCGCGAACATCCACGTCTTGAAGGCCGACCGGCCGGCGAAGCTTTTGGCGCTGGTCATCGCCGCCATCAGCGCCTCCTGCACCATGTCCTCGGCCGCGCCGCTATCGCGCAGCTGCATGCGCGCAAAGCGCAGCATGTCGCGCCGGATCACGGTGATCGAGACGTCGTCCCACGGCGGGCTCGCGGCCTGTGCGCTGGCGTTGGTCATTGGTCGCTCCTGTCGGGTGTCCCCTGCTCGTCGAGTCTTACGCCGCCGAGGCTGGCCTCCAGCGCCGTCATCAGCGCCGGCACCGAAACCGGCAAATAACCCGTGATCTCGAGCGCACGATCCTCGAACACGTCTACACCGGGATGCGTGCGCTGCCAGGCGCCCACCACCGCATCGCGATGCCGCAACAGCCCCTCGATCCAGGGCCGGTAAAGCCGCAGCATCGCCCCCAGCCAGCGGTTCACCGGCCACGACGGCCACGCGTGATCGATCTCGAAGCGCGACAGCATGCGGATCACGTCCTCGGCCGCGTACCAGGTTTCGCCGGTCACCCAGCGGTTGCAGGCGAAGAGCCCGATCGGCTCGCCCCAGGCATCCATCGACACAGCAATGAGGTGGCTGATCGCCTCATCACCCTCGGGCCAGGACTCGCTCGCCGCCTCGGCCTGCACGGGCGCCACGCCATCCGGCATGCCGCCCGCGCGCAGGAAGGTGTGGAAGTGCCCGTGCTCGGCCGCGCCGCGGTGAGCATGGTAGTAATACTGCGCATGGCTGTCCGCATCGAACACATCGTCCGGCGGATAGTGCGCCATTTCGACGAAGCCGTCCTGACCGCGCAGGATCTCCCCCACCACGTTCAGGCCAACACGGACGAGCACACGCCGACACTCGAGCACCTCCACCCCCGCCTCGAAGAGGGCGAGCCGGGTGGCGTGATCGAGCGCATCCAGCGCGGGAAGGAAGTCCTCCAGCGCCGGTGCGGCGTCCGCGCCGGACGCCGAGCCGACCTCGAGGGCCTCCGCCGTGATGCCAGGGGCCGCGGCGATCATCTCTTCGCAGCGCAGGGGTTCTTTGCTGCGCAGGGGTTCTTTGCTGCGCAGGGATTCTTCGCCGCGCACGGGTTTCGGGCTGCGCAAGGGTTCTTGGCCGCACAAGGATTTTTTGCCGCGCACGGCGCCTTTGCCAGGTGTTCCTTGAATCCCTTCTGCTCGCCCTCGACATAGGCCACCAGCGCCGCCAGCTCCTTCGACTTCCAGTCGAGCGGCTTGCCCGCCATCGGCGTCACCATGCATAGCTGGACCATCTCATCCAGATGCACAGTCTTCATCCCATACAGGTCGGTCGCCTCATGACGGACTCCTCCGGATACGTTTTGTGTGTTCGACCAGCAAAGCGGCGGCAACTCGGTGCCTCGCAAGCGCTTGGTCGGGTTGGGGGAAGCGGTTCTTACAACAATCTCAGCCGGTTTCGACTTCACGGGCCGACGCTGGCCAACCGGGCGCAACAGGACGCCGCAGCCACCGGCTGCGGGGCGACAGGCATTTCCTTGCTCGAGAACCGCAGCGCCATCGCATGCCGCTGCGTTGGTTCGCGGCTGCCGCCGCTCCTACAGAAAACCGATGCGCGCTCAGCGTCGTGCAGGAGCGGCGGCAACCGCTCCACAGATAACCGGTGCGCGCTCGGCGTCATGTAGGAGCGGCGGCAGCCGCGAACAGCGGCGGTTCCGCCGGATTGCAGCTGGAGCGCGATTTCGTCGTACGCGGCCGCAACATCGCCCGAGACCGCCCCCGTCCTACCGCCCCGCATCCGGCGCGACGCACGCCTCATCCCGCGACACGAACCGAAACTCGGCAAACCCTGCGCGTGCGCTCTCCCCGGTGTTGTCCGTGTCGGACGCCAGCGCGATCCCGCTGAGCTGCGCCGGCAGCGCCCCGAAGGCGCGCTTGAAGTCTTCCGCCACATCGCGCCGCTCGATCACCCAGCCCCCCGCATCACCCGCACCCGAGCGCAACACGATCATGCGCGTGCGGTCGGTGTAAGCATTGGGCATGAAGGTACCCACCGGCTGGCGGTTGTCCCAAACGTAATTGAGCGCGGCATCCGGCACCTGGTCACCATAGATCGAGCGCGCCAGCGCCAGCTTCGCCCGGGTGCCAAGGCCGAGCGCCTCGGGCGCCACCTTGAAACTCACATACACCCGCGCAGCGTAGTCGTCGCCGGCCTTGGTCCTCATGTCGGCAGTGACCAGCGGCGCATCGACGCGCCACAGCCAGCACAGATGAGGCGTGGCCTCGAGGTCGATGTCGAGCGGGCGGCCGAGCAAGGCCATGCTGCGCTCTGCGACAGCTTCGATGGCGGCAACGCCATCCCAGCGCTTGAGTGAATACTGCGTCGGCGCGATGCGCTCGTCGAGCTGCTGGACGCGCCAGGGTTCGGGCAGGCCCGAGGCGTCGGCCGGAAATCGCCCGACCCAGTCCGCGGCCGCGTTCGCCACCGGGGCAGCGCAGCTCAGTGCCAGGGCGAGTGCCCAGCGGGTGCAGCGGTATGTGTGCATGCGTGTCGTCTCCAGCGTCGTGATTCGATTTCGTCCGGCGAGCGGGGGAGCGATGCCAGCGGATCATCCGACCGCTCGCAGGCCTCATCAGCCGGTCCGCTGCGATACAGCGCCGCCAGTTGCGCCTCATCGACCTGCGACTGAGCCAGATCGAAAACGATCCTCCCCTGCCGCAGCCCGATCACCCGGTCGGCAAGCAGCGGCAGCAGCGCCGTGTTGTGCACCACCGACACCCGTGTTGCCTCGCCCGCAGCGGTGCCGAGCACCCGGCAGATCTCCTGCGCAGCCGCAGGGTCGAGCGCCGCGGTCGGCTCGTCGGCGAGGATCAGCCGCGGCGCCTGCACGAGCAGGCGGGCAATCGCGATCTTCTGCCGTTCGCCGCCGGACAGCCCATCGGTGCGCATCGACGCCTTGTCCAGCATGCCCACCGTCGCCAGCGCCGCGCATGCCCGTTCACACTCGTGCGCAGGATAGCGTCGCACCCAACTGCGCCAACCTGTCACGCGCCCGAGGCAGCCGATGAGCACGTTCTCGAGCGCACTCAGCCGCGGCACCAGATGCAGGCCCTGCAGCACCTGGCCCGCCTCGCATCGAAGCGCGCGCAGCCGGGCGGGTGGCAGCGGCGTGTCGAGCCGCAGGCCGAGCACCGACACCTGCCCGGCCGTCGGCCGGGTGAAGCCGCTCAGCACGCGCAGCAGGGTGGATTTGCCGGCGCCGTTGTGACCGACGATCCCGACACGTTCACCCTCTTCCACCACCAGGCGATCGATGTCCAGCACCGTGCGCCCGGCGAGCGTGCATCGCACGCCGCGCAGATCGATGCAGCCGTTCATGCCAGTGCCTGCCGGATGCGGCGGCTGATGGCGTCGAACCCGGACACCATCACCACGATCACGATCAGCACGGTCGCCAGCCGCCCCCACTGGAACAGCGCGGTCGCCTCGGTGATCAGCAGCCCCAGCCCGCCCGCGCCGATCAGCCCGAGGATGGTGGAGTCGCGGATGTTGAACTCCCAGATGTAGAGGTGGCTCGAGACGAACTGCGGCAGCACGGTCGGCCACACCGCGTTGAAGAACACCTGCGCCGGCCCCGCGCCCACGCTGCGCACCGCCTCGATTGCCGCCATGTCGAGCGACTCGATGGCCTCGGCGAAGAGCTTGCCGTAGGTGCCCATCGAGTGCAGCCCGATCGCCAGGATGCCGGCGGTCGGCCCCAGACCCACGATGCCCACCAGCACCAGGCCGAAGACCAGGGTGTGGATCGAGCGGCAGGTGTCGAGCACCGCCTTTGCGCCCCAGGCCAGCAGACGCGGCGCCGCCAGGTTGCGCGCGGTGAGCACCGCCAGCGGCAGCGCCAGCAGATCCTCATTCGAGCGCATCCGGTTCTGCGGGATCTCGATCTGAATCTGAAAGGAGTTTCCGGTCGCCGGATCGCGCCAGTAATTCGGCTCGATGAAGCGGCT
>JAKLLJ010000124.1 GCA_023150215.1 Thauera sp.
CAACGATCAGAATCTTTGCCATTTTTCTTCGTCATGCTTCCTTGTTTTCGGCCAGCCTCAGGCGAATGCGGACTTCCGCGCCGCCGCCTTCGCGGTTGCTCAGGCGCACCTCGCCACCGTGCTCGTCGACGATCTTCTTCACCAGCGCCAGGCCAAGACCAGTGCCGCGCGATTTGGTGGTGAAGTAGGGCTCGAACGCCCGCGCAAGCACCTCGGGCGGAAAGCCCGGGCCATTGTCGCGGAACAGCAGCACGACGCGCTCGCCCTCACGCCGGGTAAGCACGGTGACCTCGCCGTCATCCTGGCCGCCGAGCGCATCCTGCGCATTCTGCAACATGTTGTGGATCACCTGCCGGATCTGCGTCGGGTCACCCTGGACCAGTGGCAGGCCACTGGTGAGTTCGGTGCGGATGTGTGCCGCCGTGCTTTCATACAGGTGCAGCACCTCGCGCACCAGGGCGTTGAGGTCGAGCGGCGCGAGATGGGGGGCGGGTAGGCGAGCGTAGTCGCGGAAGGCGTTGACCAGGTTCTTCATTGCTTCGACCTGGTTGACGATCGTCGTGGTCGCCCGCTCAAGCATCTCGCGGCCACTGTCGTCAAGGCGATCGGCAAGCTTGAAGGCGAGGCGCTCGGCCGAGAGCTGGATCGGCGTGAGCGGATTCTTGATCTCGTGTGCAAGCCGGCGCGCCACCTCGCCCCACGCCGCGGTGCGCTGTACGGCGATCAGGCTGGAGATGTCATCGAACACCACCACCAGGCCACCACCAGTGTTCGCCGGCAGGCGCGAGCCGTGGATCAACAACGTGCGCGGCGTGCTGTCGCGCACCGGCAGCTCCATCTGCTCCTGCCAGTCGCCTTCGTTGGCCGCGAAGCCCGCACGCAGCACCTCGCGCAACAAGTCCTGGCGCGGCCAGTCTTCGAGCGGAATATCCTCGAAGCCGGCGAGATCGTCGTCCAGGATCTGCAGCGCGCCATGATTGGCCGCACGGAGGTGACCTTCGGCGGAGAACGCGAGCACCCCGGTCGACAGGTTGGCCAGCACCGATTCGAGATAGGCGCGCGCCGATTCGACCTCGGCGCGGCTGCGCTCGGCAGCCCCGCGTGCCTCCTGGAGCTGACGCGTCATGCGGTTGAAGGACTGGGTCAGCACGCCGAGCTCGTCGCTCGCCGGCAGCGCCTGGCGCGGACTGAAGTCGCCTTGCGCAACCGCCTGGGTGCCCTCGGCGAGAATCAGCAGCGGCTGTGCCAGCCGGCGCGCGATCACCACCGCCACCGCAAGCGCCCCCAGCAGCGCAAGCAGCAGGGTCAGGCTCAGGGTCACGGTGTAAATGCGCTTGAGCCCGCTGCGGCCAAGCGTCAGTTGCTGGTATTCACGATAGGCTTCCTGCACCGCCTCGGCATGGCGACCGAAGGATTCCGGCACCGGCTGCAGCAGCATCAGCAGGTTCGAGTCGCCAGCCAGCGTGCGCACCGGGATCGGCATGACCACCCGGATCAGCAGGCGACCGTCGGGCTCGCTCACCACGCTCTGGAAGTGGCGGGTCTGGCGTGCCTGGCGCAACTCCACGGCGCTCGGCAACTCGGGGATCAGGGTGGCGCGCGAATCGGCCGCCGTGGCAAGCACCTGGCCGCTGGGAGAGAGGATGGTCGCGCTGCCGATACCCGCCTGTTCGCGCAGGCGATTGAGCCGGGTGGCCGCCCCCTGCCCGGCGCCTTCGAGCTCCAGCACCATGTCGTCGGCCTTCTCGCGCACCTGGCTTACCAAGTGCTCGAGGGCGTTCTGGCCGAGCGCGATGCCACCCTCGAGCGCAGAGTCGACGCGCACGTCGAACCACGACTCGATGCTGCGCACGACGAACTGCAGCGACACGCCGTAGATCACCACGCCGGGCACCACGCCCATCAGCGCGAACATCAGCACCAGACGCAGCTTGAGTCGCGAGCCGAACTGCCCGGCGCGGTACTCGCGCCAGAGCCGGCGCAGCTGCATGCCGACCAGCGCCGCCAGGACGACCGCCATCGTGCCGTTGAGCGCGAGCAGATAGGGATAGCGGGTGGCGAACAGGGTCGTATTCGCGCTCGCGGACGTGAGCAGGAACAGCGAGATGCCTGCGAGCGCGGCGACGACGACGAGCAGCGCACGCTTCATCGGGACCCCGGCACTCCAGGCAGGAAGGTCCACCGCGCCCATTCGGTACCGAGGTTCCAGTCGCTGCTGCCGATTGCGGTCACCTGGAAAGGCTTGGGCAATTGCGAGGTATCGAGGCGGAAGCGCAGCGCAACCTCATGCGACACCCCTGCTTCGAGCACACCAGGCTCGGCCACCAGCCAGTTGCGCACCCGCTGCATGGTGCGCACGGCATCCTCCAGCACGTCGAAACTCTGATGGAGATTGCCGACCGAGAGCCGGTAGCTGCGCGTGATGGCGTGGTAGGAGAGACGGTAATCGAGACTGCGGCGGGCCACGGTCTCGTTGAGCCAGTACCAGCGTGGGCGCTCGATCACCACTTCAGTGGTGAAGTACAGCGAGACACCGCGCGTGACCACATCGATCAGGCGCGCATTGAGCTCGATCTCGATATCGGCATTGAGCACGTAGCCGCCGTCACCCGGGACGATTTCTGCACTGCGGATCTCGCTTTCCGCGTGTGCGAAGGAAGCACACAGCGCGAACAGCACGAGCGCGACGAAACGCAGCATTCGCTCAGGGACGCTTGCGAAGAAGCGCGTAATAGAAGCCGTCATGTTCGGCACAAGGCAGGAGCTGCAGATCGGGGTGGCCGTGGATGGCGAGGCGTTCCGCATCCGCGTGACGAAGAAGGAAGGCGGCAAGCTGTGCCGCGTTTTCCTCGCGAAAGACCGAGCAGGTCACGTAAAGCATTGTGCCACCCTGCGCCAGCGTGCGCCAAAGCGCGTCCACGATTGCGGCCTGGGCGGCCGCGAACTGCGCGATGTCGGTTTCACGACGCAACCATTTGATGTCCGGGTGGCGGCGCACCACGCCAGAGGCGGAGCACGGGACGTCGGCGAGGATGCGGTCGAAAGGGCGGCCATCCCACCACGCACCGAGGTCGCGGCAGTCGGCGACGCGCACATTGGCCCGCAGGCCGAGGCGCTGCAGGTTGCGCTCGACACGCTGGGCACGCACCGGATCGAGATCAAGAGCGAGCAAGTCGACCTCGGCACGCTCCAGGATGTGTGCGGTCTTGCCACCGGGCGCCGCACAGGCATCGAGCACACGCTCGCCCGCCTGCGCATCGAGCAGTTGTGCCGCCCACTGTGCGCCAGCGTCCTGCACCGACAGCCGGCCTTCGGCATAGCCAGGCAGGCGGGCCACCGGCAGCGCACGCTCGAGCAGCAGCGCGCCGTTGTCGAGCCTGCGGGTCACGAGTCCCTGCTCCGCCAGCGCAGCTTCGGCATCTTCGAGCGTGGTGCGGCGCAGGTTGACCCGCAGCGCCATCGGCGGACGCTCATTGCCCGCGGCAAGCGCCTGCGCCCAGGCGTCGGCCTGCCCCACCCGCAGCCGTTCGACCCACCATGTCGGGAAGGCGTGACGGGCAGCCGGATCGGCGTCGATCCAGGCTTGCCATTGCCCCTGCTGGCGCAGGGCGTTGCGCAGCACGCCATTGACCAGGCTGCGCAGCCCAGGCATCGATTCAGCGGCTGCGGTGACAGCCTGATCAACCACGGTATGGGCCTGCTCCGGGCGCTGGTGCAAGCGGCTCAGCGCCACCAGCAGCAAGGCACGGACCTGCAGTGGCGGGGCGCTCTGCAACAGACGATCGAGGATCGCATCACCCCGCGCGTAGTCGCGCAAGGCACGCCAGGCGAGATCGCGTACCGCGCCACGCGTCCCCTCCGCCCATTGCGAATGCTTGACCTGCATGCGCTCGAAGGCGTCGGTAAGATTGCCGCCCTCGAGCACGGTCACCACCAATTCGGCGGCGCGCGCGAGCGCAAAGGCCAGGCTGTCGGGTGCGAGCGCGGCAGGGCGCGCGGTCCGGGCGCGCGGCGCATTCGTGGACGGGAGCGCCGTCCCACGGTCGTTTCGGTGGGCTGGATTCAAGATCGGAGGAGAGCTGCAGAAAGGCGCGCCAAAAGCTTCAGGCCAGCAGCGCGCGCAGGTGATTGGGCAGGGCGAACTGCGCACAGTGTACCGCACCGTTGAAGTGCTGCAGGCGTTCGATTCCACGCTCCGCAAGGCGGTGGTCGACCGCGTCCGCGGTGAGCGCCTGCGGATCGAGCGCATCGGAGGCACACGCCATTCCCCACAGGCCACCGTAGAGCGGAACGTGGACAAAATACGGCCGCACACACGCGTACTCCTGGCGCAGGCGCGAGACGAGCTCACGCACGCGCTCGGGCTGAAAGAAGGGCGAACCGAGTTGCAGCACGATCGCCCCACCCTCGGTGAGCAAGGCTTTGCAAGCGGCGAAGAAAGCCTGCGTATGGAGCGCCGCGGCAGGACCGGCCGGATCGGTCAGGTCGAACACGATCAGATCGAAGCGAGCCCCTGCCGCGGGCCCGTGTTCGCCGACGTACGCCAAGCCGTCACCGATATGGATGTCGACGCGCGGATCGTCGAGCGCGCCGTGATGCACTCCGGCAAGATAGCGGCGCGAAAGCTCGATCACCTTTGCGTCGAGTTCGGCAATCACGATGAGCTCGATCGTGGGGTACTTGAGCAGCTCCTCGGCTGACCCACCATCTCCCCCGCCGATGATCAAGGCGCGGCGCAGGCCTGCATGGGCGATTCCGGGGACGTGAATCAGATTCTCATGGCACAGGAACTCGTCACCCTCGGACGCCATGAAGCAGCCGTCGAGACGATACAGGCGCCCGAAGCGCGGGGTCTCCCACACCTCATAGGACTGCCAGCGCGATCGACCCGCCTCGAGCAGTCGCCCACCGGTCAGGAAGTACCCCGCATCCTTGCTGAGCAACTCGGCGAGGACGCCCTCCGGGAATCCCGACACTCGATCATTCATGGTTCATCCCCCTGACGCCTCCCGATGTTCCACGTGAAACATCGGCCTTCAACGGAGGAAGGTGTCGTAAGTAAGGCGCACGATCAACACCGTCACCACCGCAAGGAACATCTTTCGCACGAAGCCGGTGCCATGCTTGAGCGCCATGCGAGACCCGAGGACCGACCCCGACAGGTTGCATATCGCCATCACCGCGGCCAGCTTCCACATCAACTCCACGTTACCGACAAAAAACGAAATCGCGGCAAGATTGGTCGCAACGTTGAGAATCTTGGCGGATACTGAAGCACGCAGAAAGTCCATGCCCAGCAACCGGATGAACAGGAAGATCAGAAAGCTGCCGGTGCCGGGGCCGAAGAAGCCGTCGTAAAAGCCGATCACGCCACCGACACCAACGGCAATGGCGAACGAGCGCCGGCCGTGCGCCGGTTCCTGCGAAACCGCACCGAGATCCTTGCGCAGAAAAGTGTAGACCGCCACCAGCACGAGCAGCGCCAGGATCAACGGCCGCAAGATCGCAGGGTCCAGATACGCCACCGCCTTCGCGCCGTACCAGGATCCGATCAGCGCCGCGACCGCCCCCGGTCCGACCACCCGCCAGGGAATCTCGACGCGCTGACTGTATTGCACCGCCGCACTGGTGGTACCAACGATGCTGGCGAGCTTGTTGGTACCGAACAGCGTGGCCGGCGCGGTTGCAGGAAAGGCGGCGAACAGGGCCGGCAGCTGGATCAAGCCCCCACCACCGACGATGGAATCGACGAAGCCCGCAAACAATGCAGCCAGGCCAAGCGCAATGAAAAGAAATTCGGTGTCCATGAGCGTTGTTCCACGTGAAACAGGGCAGCTGTGAGGGCCGCCCTGTCGAGTGTCCCGCCTCCGCGCAGGCGATCGCTACTTGCCGATACAGAAGCGCGAGAAGATCACCCCGAGCAGGTCGTCGGCAGAAAACTCGCCGGTGATGGCCCCCAGCTCTTCATGCGCGAGGCGCAGCTCTTCGGCGAACAACTCGAGCGCATCCAGACGCGCGCCCGCCTCCGACACATGGCGCAGCGCCTCACGCAGGGCGGTCAGATGGCGCTCACGCGCCAGGATCACGTCCTCGCCGTGCGCGTGCCAACCGGCGATCCGCAGCAACTCGCGGCGCACAAGATCGACTCCCTCGCCGCTGCGCGCGGACACCTGCAACATCACGCGTCCCGCCTTTTCAGAGCGTCCGACCGCGAGACCGACGAGATCGATCTTGTTCACCACCGTGACCCGCTCGACACCCGCAGGCAGGCGCGCGTCGATATCGGCAGCATCCTCGGCGTCCGCCGCGACCAAGTGCAGGATCACATCCGCCCGCCCAATCTCGCGCCAGGTGCGCTCGATGCCGATGCGCTCCACCGTGTCCGCGGTCTCACGCAGTCCGGCGGTGTCGATGATGTGGAGCGGAATGCCTTCGATCTGGACCGTCTCGCGCACCGCATCGCGCGTGGTGCCGGCGATGTCGGTGACGATCGCGCGCTCGTCGCCGGCGAGCTGGTTGAGCAGGCTGGACTTGCCGACGTTCGGCGCCCCCACCAGCACCACGTTGAGTCCGCTGCGCAGCAGCGCACCCTGACGCGCGCGCTCGAGCAGACCTTCGAGCGCATCGCGAATCGACGCCAGCCGTGGCATTGCGCGCGCACGCTCGAGAAAATCGATCTCCTCTTCCGGGAAATCGAGCGTCGCCTCGACCAGCATGCGCAGGTCGATCAATGCATCGCCAATCCGATGCACCTCTTCGGAGAACTGACCCGACAAGGAGCGCACTGCCGAGCGCGCCGCCGCTGCGGTGGACGCCTCGATAAGATCGGCCACGCTTTCGGCCTGGGCGAGATCGAGCTTGCCGTTGAGAAAGGCGCGGCGGGTGAATTCGCCTGGCTCGGCCAGGCGCGCACCGAGTTGCAGGCAGCGCTCGAGCAGCATCTGCATCACCACCGGGCCGCCATGGCCCTGCAGCTCGAGCACGTCCTCGCCGGTGAAGGACGCGGGCGCCGCAAAATAGAGCAGGATGCCCTCGTCGATCGCGCGCTCTTCGGCATCGAGAAAGCGGGTGAAGTGTGCGCTGCGCGGCCGCGGCTCACGGCCGCACAGCGCAAGGGCGAAGGCGCCGAGCCCGGCACCCGAGACCCGCACGACACCGACACCGCCGCGCCCCGGTGCCGTGGCAATTGCAGCGATCGTGTCAGGCAGGCTTGCCGGTTGCCTTTGCATTTTCGATCATCCGCGTGATCTGCCACTGCTGAGCGATCGAAAGGCAGTTGTTCACCACCCAGTACAGCACCAGGCCCGACGGGAACCACAGGAACATGAAGGTGAAGATGATCGGCATCGCCATCATGACCTTGGCCTGGATCGGATCGGGCGGCGTCGGATTGAGCTTCATCTGGATCAACATGGACACGCCCATGATGATCGGCAGGATGAAGTACGGGTCCTTGGCCGAGAGGTCCTGGATCCAGCCAAGCCACGGCGCATGACGCATCTCGACGCTGCCGAGCAGCACCCAATAGAGCGCAATGAACACCGGGATCTGCACCAGGATCGGCAGGCAGCCGCCGAGCGGGTTGATCTTCTCGGTGCGATAGAGATTCATCATCTCCTGCTGCATCTTGGCCTTGTCGCTGCCGTACATCTCCTTCATGCGCTGCAGACGCGGGCCGAGCACGCGCATCTTGGCCATCGACTTGTAGCTCGCCGCCGACAGCGGGAAGAAGATCGCCTTGATCGCCACCGTGACCAGGATGATCGCCCAGCCCCAGTTGCCAGTCAGCTTGTGGAACCACGACAGCACCCAGAACAGCGGCGCGGCGATCACGGTCAGCCAGCCGTAGTCGACCACCAGATCCAGACCGGGGGCGATGCCCTCGAGCTTGTCCTGCTCCTGCGGGCCGGCGTACAGGCGGGTGGACACCGCACCCTCGGCGCCCGGGGCGATCGCGGCCACCGGCAGGATCACACCGGCGGAGAACAGGTTGTTGCCGAGCGCACGGGCGAAATACTCACGCGGCTCGCCTTCCTTCGGCAGCCAGGCGCCGACGAAATAGTGCTGCACCATCGCCACCCAGCCATCGCTGGCGGTCTTGGGGAACTTGGCGTCGCCATCGGTGATGTCGCCGAACTGCACCTTCTGGAACTTGCTGGCATCGGTGTAGAAGGCCGGACCGGTGAAGGTGGTCACGCCAAAGGCCTCGACCTGCTCGGCCGCATTGCCGTCGCGGGTGAGCTGGAAGTAGGCGTGGGGCGTGATCGCCTGGCCGGAGCCGTTGCGGATCTCGTAGGACACGTCGACCAGGTAACTGCCCCGATTGAAGCGCATCACCTTGGTGACCTGCACGCCATTCTGCTCCGGCGCCTGCAGGCGCAGCACCACGCTGTCCTCGCCGTCCTTGAGGGCGAGCGCGCCCGCCGGAAGCTGGAACGTGGTCTTGTGCGTCGGCAGGCCGTCGCCGATCAGGCCGGATTGGGCGGCGTACTGGTGGCGGGTCGTGCCGTCGTCGAGCAGCACGAAATTGCCGCCGGCCTCGCCGCTCGCCTGATGCTGCTTGAGCTCGAGGCGGACGATGTCACCGCCCTGCGCCGAGACTTCGGCGCGCAGCAGGTCGGTCTCGACCACGACGCGCGGCGCAGCGGCCGGCGTGGCGGACTGCTCACCCGGTACCACCGGCTGACCGGGTGCGACACCCAGCGTTG
>JAKLLJ010000125.1 GCA_023150215.1 Thauera sp.
GGCATCCAGTTCGCGCTCGACGATTTCGGCACCGGGTATTCCTCACTGTCCTACCTCAAGCGCCTGCCGTTCGCGCAGCTGAAGATCGACCAGTCCTTCGTGCGGGACATGGCGCAGGACCAGGGCAGCAAGGCCATCGTGCTTGCCGTCCTGTCCCTGAGCCACGCCCTCGGGCTCGAGGTCATCGCCGAAGGCGTGGAGACGTCCGTCCAGCGCGAGTTCCTGCTCGAGCATGGCTGCGAGTTCTACCAAGGCTACCTGTTCGGCAAACCCGTGCCCATCGAGGCCTGGGACGAGCTGCTCGACGCACAATGAGGTTCGCGCGTTGCCTTGACTCCGCGCGTGCGGGTGGCGACGGCCCGCGTGGCATGCGCGCTCGACGCGCGGCGGCCGTCATGGCAGCCATGCTGTTCCCATGGGTGCCCCAGGCGGTTTCTGTGGCGGCCACTGAGGCGCCGGCGCGGCCGCTGCGGCTGTGCGTGGACCCCGACTGGGCGCCTTACGAATGGCTGGACGAGGACGGGCGCCATCGGGGTATTGCCGCCGATCTGCTGCGCCTGATCGCAAAGGGGGCCGGCGTGGGGCTGCAGCTCGTTCCCACCGCCACCTGGGACGAGAGCGTCAGCTTCGCCCGCAGCGGCAAGTGCGATGCACTGTCCTTCCTCAACGAGACGCCGGAGCGCCGGACCTGGCTGAGCTTCACCAAGCCGTATTTCTTCGACCGCAACGTCATCATCACGCGCGCCGAGCACCCGGACATCGGCGACCTTGCGGCCATGCCCCGCCACACCTCGGTGGCCTTGCCCACCGCCACCTCGGTGATCGAGCGCATCGGCCACGACTTTCCCCACCTGCGCATCGTGCCGGTGGCGTCCGAAGCGGACGCCTTCGGCATGGTCGAGGGGCGCGAGGTGGATATGACGGTGCGTGCGCTGACGATCGCCGCGTACACGATCAAGACCGAGGGTTGGTTCAACCTGAAGATCGCGGGCGAGCTGCCCGATTACGCCAACCGCATGCGCATCGGTGTCGTTGGCCGCCAGCCCGAGCTGGTGCACAGGCTGGATGAGGCGATCGACGCCCTGACATCCGAGCAGGTGGACGAGATCGTCAACCGCCATGTCGCGATCGACGTCAGCACGCAGACCGATTTTCACCTCGCCGCCCAGATCGCCGTCGGTTTCGCTGCGCTGCTGCTGCTCGCCTACCTGTGGATCCGGCACCTGGGCCGGCTCAACCGTCGCCTGCTCGAATTGAGCACCCAGCTCTCGCACGACATCGAGGCCCGCGAGCGCGCCGAGGAGGCGCTCAAGCAGAGCGAGGAACACTACCGCCTGCTGGTCGAAATGGCGCAGGAGGGCATCCTGGTGGTACAGGAGCAGCGGGTGGCCTACTGCAACCCCGCCTTTGCCGAGCTGGTCGGGTATTCGCCTGCCGAGCTGGCGCAGATGGACGCCTTCAGCGACCTGATCCAGGCCGACGACCTACAGCGGGCACAGTCCAACTACGCGCGCCGCATCCGCGGCGAGGATGCCGAGCAGCGCTACCCGCTGCGCCTGATGCACAAGTCCGGCCGCCTGCTGTGGGCCGAGACCAGCGGCGTGCCGATCGTCTGGAACCATGCGCCGGCGACCCTCAACGTCATCAACGACATCACCGCCCGCAAGTTCGCCGAGGAGCGGATCCAGCATATGGCCGAGCACGACGCCCTGACCGGCCTGCCCAACCGCAGCCTGCTGCTCGACCGCCTCGAGCGCGCGCTGGCGGCGGCGCAGCGGGAGGCGAGGCTCGTCGCGCTGTTGTTCATCGACCTCGACGGCTTCAAGCCGGTCAATGATGAATACGGCCACGAGGTCGGCGACGCGCTGCTGAAGGCGGTCGCCGTGCGCCTGGGCGAGACCCTGCGTCATGCCGACACCGCGGCGCGGATCGGGGGGGACGAGTTCGTGGCGCTGCTGCCCGCGATCACCGCCGCTGCCGATGCCCTGCACATCGCCGGGAAGCTGCGCGCGGCGCTGTCGGCACCGTTCGACATCGGCGGCCGTCGCATCGGCATCTCGGCCAGCTTCGGCGTCGCGCTCTACCCGCAGGATGGCGACACGCCCGCCGAACTGATGCGCAAGGCGGACGCCGCCATGTACGTCGACAAGCATGCGCGCCAGGCTGCGGGCGGCGCGCAGTGAGTCGTGCCGCGGCCGTTCAGACGGCGTCGCCCATCAGGTGAGTCGCCGCCACCGTGCGATCGTCGCCCAGCATCATGAGCACGAACAGGCGCTCGGCGAGCGACGTGCACGCGGCGCTGCGGCGCTCGAGCAGGGCGGTGGCGCGCGGGTCGAGGACGACGAAGTCGGCCTCCTTGCCGGTGGCGAAGTTGCCGATGCGATCGTCGAGGTAGAGGCTGCGCGCGCCGCCCAGGGTGGCGAGGTGGAACGCGCCGGCGGCCGACAGGGACTGCCCGGCCAGTTGCAGCACCTTGTAGGCCTCGTTCATCGTCTGCAGCATCGAGAAGCTGGTGCCGGCGCCCACGTCGGTGCCTAGGCCGACGCGCACGCCCAGCTCGCGTGCGCCGCGCAGGTCGAAGAGGCCGGAGCCGAGGAAGAGGTTGGAGGTCGGGCAGAAGCTCATCGCCGTGCCGGTGTCGGCCATGCGCCGGCGATCGGTCTCGTCGAGGTGGATGCAGTGCGCGAACACCGCGCGCGCGCCGAGCTGGCCGTGGTGCGCGTAGACGTCGAGGTAGCTGCGCGCCTGCGGGTAGAGCTGCGCCACCCAGGCGACCTCGGCACGGTTCTCGGCCAGGTGCGATTGCAGGAACACCCCCGGGTGTGCGGCGAACAGCTGGCCGGCGAGCTGCATCTGCGCGGGCGTGGAGGTGGGGGCGAAGCGTGGCGTGACCGCATACAGCAGGCGGTCGCGGCCGTGCCAGCGCTCGATCAGCGCCTTCGATTCGGCGTAGCCGCCTTGTGCGGTGTCGCGCAGCGCGTCGGGACAGTTGCGGTCCATCAACACTTTGCCGGTGATCAGGCGCATGCGGCGCGCACGCGCGGCCTCGAACAGGGCGTCGACCGATGCCCCATGCACGGTGGCAAAGGCGGCTGCGGTGGTGGTGCCGTTGCGCAGCAGCTGGTCGCAAAAGAAGCCTGCGACCTCGGCGGCGTGGGTCGGGTCGGCGAAGCGGCGTTCGACAGGGAAGGTGTATTTCTCCAGCCACTCCAGCAGTTGCTCGCCGTGGCTGGCGATGATGTCGGTCTGCGGGTAATGGACGTGGGTGTCGACGAAGCCGGGCAGGATGAGCTTGCCGCGGTAGTCGGTGACGGGGGTGCCCGCCGGCAGCCTGGCCATCAGTTCGGGGGCCGGGCCGCATTCGGCGACGTGGCCGTCGCGCACGACCAGCACGCCATCGGCGAAGTGCTCGAGCGCATGGGCGTGGTGCGCCGGGTCGGCCACGAAATGCACGATTTCGCCGCGGATGGCGCTCAGGCGGGGGCTGCTCATGGTGGTCGGGCGCCGCCGCTCAGGCCGTTTCGCGTGGCGCGGCGCGCGCGCTCACCCAGGCCTCGAAGGCCGCGGCCGGCATTGGCCGGGCAAGGTGGTAGCCCTGCGCTTGGTCGCATTCGAGGCGGTGCAGGTGTTCGATCACGCTTGCGTCCTCCACCCCTTCGGCGATGGTCTTGAGGCCGAGATTGTGCGCCATCTGCACGATGGTGCGCACCAGGGTCGCGCTGTCGGCATCGCGCTCCATCTCGCGTACGAAAGACTGGTCGATCTTGAGCTTGTCGACAGCGAAGCGCTTCAGGTAGGACAGGCTGGAGTAGCCGGTGCCGAAGTCGTCGATCGACAGGTGCAGGCCCAGCCCCTTGAGCCGACGCGCGGTTTCGAGGGCGGCCTCGGCGTCGTCGATCAGCAGCGATTCGGTGAGTTCGAGCTCGAGCCCGGTGGCGGGCAGGCCGGCCTGCGCGAGCGCGTCCGCCACCGTTGCCAGCAGGTCGGGGCGGCGAAACTGCACCGCCGACAGATTCACCGCCATCACCATCGGCGGCAGCCCCTGGCGCTGCCAGCTCGCCGCCTGGCGACAGGCTTCGCGCAACACCCAGGTGCCGATCGGGACGATCAGGCCGCTGTCTTCGGCGAGCGGAATGAAGCGGCTGGGCGGGATCATCTGTCCGTCTGCACGCTGCCAGCGCAGCAGGGCCTCGGCGCCGGTCAGCGTACCGGTGGCCAGGTCCACCTGGGGCTGGTAGTGCACGTGCAGCTCGTCGCGCTCGAGCGCACCGCGCAACTCGGCGAGCAGGTGCAGGCGTGCGAGCGCCTCGGCGTGCATGGCCTCGTCGAAGAAGCGGAAGGTGTTGCGCCCGGCCGCCTTGGCCTGGAACATCGCCGTGTCGGCCTTCTTGTACAGGGTGTCGAAATCCCGGCCGTCCCTGGGGTACATCACGAGGCCGAGCGATGCCGTTCCGCTCAGCTCGTGGCCGTCGATGTTGATCGGCTGGGCGAGGGTGGCGAGCACGCGCTCGGCGAAGGCACGCACCGGCGCATCGTCGCTGACGTCGCCGAGCAGGAGCAGGAACTCGTCGCCGCTGACCCGGCACACGGTGTCGCGCTCGCCCAGCAGGCGCTGCAGGCGTCCGGCCACCTGGCGCAGCAGGTTGTCACCGAGGACATGGCCGAGGGTGTCGTTGACGACCTTGAAGTTGTCGAGGTCGAGGTAGGCCAGCGCGCATCCGCAGGGGGCGCCAGCGGCCGGCGCGAGCGCTTGCTCGAACTGCTGCTGGAACAGCAGCTTGTTCGGCAGGCCGGTGAGCACGTCGTGATGGGCGAGGTAGTCGATGCGCAGCAGCGCGCGCTTGCGCTCGGTGATGTCACGGATGAAGCAGAAGAAGCGCGGATCGACGATGTGGTTGAGGCACTTGATGCTGACCTCGATGTCGCGCAGCTCGCCGTTGTGGCACCGCCAGGCGCTGTCGAAGCGCACGGCGCCCTCGCGGTGGACGCGGGCCAGGGTGGCATGGACGCCCTGCATGTCCATGCCGGCCTCGAGGTCGTCGACCGACAGGGCGAGCAGCTGCTCGCGGCTGTAGCCGGAAAGCGTGCAGGCGGCATCGTTGACTTCGAGGATGCGTGCCGTCGAGTCGATGAGCACGAAGGCGTCCATCGAGGTGCGGATCATGAGGCCGTAGCGCTCGTCGGCGAGGCGCCGCTCGGTGATGTCGGTGGCGATGCCGCCGGCACCGACGACCTTGCCGCTGTCGTCGAACAGCGGGAAATGCACCGACTCGAAGAGGCGGGTGTCGGTGCCGGCGCTGACCAGTTCAGTCAGCTGCATGGGCTTGCTGCTGGCGAGCACCTTGCGGTTGTTGTGCTCGAGCTCCGCGGCGATCTCGGCCGGCCACAGATCGAAGGCGCTGCGGCCGAGGATCTGCTCGCGCGGCCGATTCACCATGCGCTCGAAGGCGGCATTGGCCAGCGTGTAGCGGCAACGGGTGTCGAGCAGATAGATGACGCTGGGCGAGTTGTCGAGGAAGGCGGCGTTCAGCGCCTGCGCCTCGCGCAGCGCGCGCGTGCGTTCGATGACCTTGCTCTCGAGCTCGGCTTCGTTTTGCTTGAGATGGCGAAAGAGCAGGTCGAAGGGCGCGGCGATGCCGGTGACCAGCATGGCGCGGTACAGAAGGTAGGTGGACACCAGTAGCAGGTAATGGCCGACCTCGTTGGCGTAGTCGAACACGCCGATGTAGCGGGTGAAGGCGAACTCGGACAGGGTGGCGAACACGATCGCGCCGACGATGAGCGCGAGCACGCTGCGTTCGAAGTGCGCGCGCCGGGCGAGCAGGACTCCCAGGCTGAGGGCGAACAGGCCGATGATGACGAACTCGCTGCCGACCTTGAAGTCGGTCAGCCCTTGCCCCTCGATGAAGCAGTCGGGGAAGTAGCCGGCGAACACCGCGAGGCCGAGCGTGACGGTGAGCAGCGTGTAGGCGGCGAGCAGCCCGTGCGGCGAGTCGCTGCGCCGGATCGACAGCGCCGCGAACAGGAAGGAGGCGCTTTCGAGGTAGCGGAAGGCGATCCACAACTGGGTGGGCAGATTGGCGTCGTAGCCCGGGAAGAGGTCCAGGCCCTTGTAGGACAGGGTGTGCAATACCGCCAGCCCGGCGACGAAGATCGCGCTGATGCCGAGGATGAGCAGGAAGTTGTTTTCGCTCCAGCGCCGCGAATTCCAGGCCAGCACGAAGATGCCGCCCAGCACCACGATGCGGAAGATCTCGATCAGGGTGTGGAAGAGCAGGAAGCTGTAGCTTGCGGTCAGGTGCAGCAGCGCGATGACGGTGACCAGTCCGCCCAGCTGTGCGGGGCTGAGCAAGGGGGTGTCGCTGTCGGGGGCGTGGCGTTCGAGGGCGATGGCGAGAGAGGGCATGGCTTCACGAGGACCGCGGGGAGCGGCTGGGCCGGCGTGTTTCAGGCTGTCGCCGACGAGTTCGCACGTCTGCCTCGATTGTGCCCGTTTTGAGTTTCCCGAACCAAGGGCGAATCGGCACCGGCGCGCATTTGTGCACAGCCAGGCTCACTGCGCTCGCCCGCCCCGGGCCCGCAGGGCTCACGCCGGGTGCGCGACCGCCAGGCGATTCCGTCCGCTGCGCTTGGCGGTGTAGAGCGCCGCATCGGCACGCCCGATCAGCGCCGCCATCGGCTCGTCCGCGGTACGTGTCGCCAGGCCCAGCGACAGCGTGACCCGGCCGACCTCGGCATGCCGGTGCTGGTGAAGGCGAAGCCGGATGCGCTCGGCCAGCTCGATGGCCGAGGCGCGCGGGCAGGCGTCGAGCAGGATCACGAACTCCTCGCCGCCCCATCGGATCACCGCATCGCGGCCGCGCACCGACTGGCTCAGGATGCGCGCGGTGCTGCTCAGCACCTGGTCGCCGATCGGGTGGCCGAAACGGTCGTTGATCTGCTTGAAGTGGTCGATGTCGCACATCAGCAGGTTGAGCGGCTCGCCGGTGGCGTCGGCCTTGGCGATTGCGTCCTCGATCAGCTGCTCGCCGTAGCGGCGGTTGTGGAGCCCGGTGAGCGTGTCGTGGGTGGCGGCGTGGCGCAGCGCCTGCTCCATGTCGACGCGGTCGGAAATGTCCTTGCTGACGCTCACGTAGTGGGTGATGCGGCCTTTCTCGTCGTAGATCGGCGAAATGCTCTGCTCGGCGTGGTACCGCGAGCCATCACGCCGCCGGTTGATGAAGGTCGCGCGGAAGTCCACGCCGCGCGCCATCGCGGCGCGCATTTCGGCATAGAAGGCCTCGTCGTGCTCACCCGAGCGGAACAGGGCCGGGGTCTGGCCCAGGAGCTCCTCGGAGGCATAGCCGGTGACGCGGGCGAAGGCGGTGTTGGCGAAGATGATGCGCTCGTGCGCATCGGTGACCAGGATCGGGTCGCTGGCGGCGTCGAGCGCGCGCGCGAGCAGGCCGATCTCGCGCTCGGCCCGCACCGCCTCCGAGATGTCCCGCTGCACCGAGATGAAATGGGTGAGCACGCCGTCGTCGTCATGCACCGGCGTGATGTTCCAGCGCACGATGTAGGTCGAACCGTCCTTGCGGTAGTTGATCGCCGTGCCTTCGAAGAAGCGGGCCGCGTTCAGGCAGGCACGCAACTCCTCGATCACCGCGGGGTCCGTTTGCGGCCCCTGGAGGATCGCCAGCGAGCGGCCGCGCAGTTCGTCCAGGGTGTAGCCGGTCATGGCGCAGAACGCCGGGTTCGCGATCAGCACCCGGCAGCCGGCAGAGAGGTCGGCGTCGGTGATCACGATCGCGTTCCAGGACTGCATGACCGCTGCCTGGAAGAGGCTCGACTCGGAGGTGCTCATGAGGGAGGACGAGACCAGCAAAGAATGCGATGCTAGCAGCCGCGGTGTTCCACAGCCGCCGGTTTTGCCTCGATGGTGTGTACTGGGTCACGTCTCCTGCCGGACATCGCGGCCTGTGCCTGCGTCGTGGCCGCATCCACCGCCACACGGCAGGGAGTGAGAGGAATGAAGCTTTACGTGTCGCCGCGCGCGCCCAATCCGCGCCGGGTGCAGATCTTCATCGCCGAGAAGGGCATCGGCGGAATCGAGGAGCTCACGGTCGACCTGGCCAAGGGCGAGCACCGCAGTTCCGACCACCGCGCGCGCAGTCCGCTCGCCAAGGTGCCGGTGCTCGAGCTCGACGATGGGCGCTACCTTGGCGAGACGCGTGCCATCTGCAGCTATCTCGAAGGGCTCTGGCCGGACCCCAACCTGATGGGAAAGAGTTTCGAGGCGCGCGCCTTCATCGAGATGACCGACCGCCGGATCGAGTTCTACCTGCTCGGCGCCATCATGAACTGTGTCCGTCACACCCATCCCGGGCTGGCGCCGCTCGAGCAGCCGCAGTTCGAGGACTTCGGTCGCGCGCAGGGCGAGAAGGTGCGCGAGGTGGCGCGCTGGCTCGACGACGAACTCGGCCGCCAGCCCTTCGTCGCCGGCGAGCGCTTCACGATCGCCGACATCACCGCCTTCTGCGCGCTCGAGTTCGCGCGCGGGCTGATGAAGTTCCGCCCGGGCGCGGAAGGCATGGCAAACCTGCAGGCCTGGCGCGACCGCATCGCCGAACGCCCGAGCGCGCGCGCGGGCGCCTGAGCGGGGGCGTCATGACCGGCGCCGTGGTGGAAAAGCTTCGCGGCTGCCGCCGCTCCTACACAAAGGC